>CAYUCT010000006.1:0-23319 GCA_964443565.1 Candidatus Woesearchaeota archaeon | reverse complement strand
TCCTTTCAGTCGCTCGTTCATCTATATAGTATAAATGTTAAGGAACGCTCATTCATATTCGTTCATTCGCTGGAGATAATGGAAATCAAATTATATCCTGTTAAATTAAAGAACGCTCATTCACATTCGTTCATTCGCTGGAGCCAAGGGAAATCATGTCGATATGGATTAAAATAAAGAACATTCACTCGCTCCTTTCAGTCGCTCGTTCATTTGAGCTAAGAAAATCAATTGAGATTATGTTAAGATGAACAAATATAATTTTAAATAATATTGTAATAAAATAAAATTTATCCCGAGTTATATTTTATATTATATACTAGAATTAAATAATTTCCGAATTTAAAGACACATTTTGCGTTTTATCTTTTTTGTCGGAGTTATTTGATTTTGGATTATCAATTTTTTCTGCTTTATTTATTGTTTTATTTATCATTTTATTCATCGTTTTATTTATTGTTTTATTATCAATGGTAGTTTTTGTTGTGGCTGTTGTTTTTTTTGTTTTTTTTGTTTTATTTATGGTACCTTTTGTTATAATCTTTTTTGTATTTGTTGTAGCGGTTGTATCAGTTGTATCGGTTGTATCTATGGTATTTGTTATACTTTTTTTTGCAATCTTTTTTGCTTTAGGTTTTAATTTTTCTTTCTCTTTTACTTTTTCTTTTTTTATTTTTGCCTTTTCTTTTGCTTTTTCCTTTGCTTTTAATTTTTTTTGTCGGAGTTATTTGATTTTGGATTATCAATTTTTTCTGCTTTATTTATTGTTTTATTTATCATTTTATTCATCGTTTTATTTATTGTTTTATTATCAATGGTAGTTTTTGTTGTGGCTGTTGTTTTTTTTGTTTTTTTTGTTTTATTTATGGTACCTTTTGTTATAATCTTTTTTGTATTTGTTGTAGCGGTTGTATCAGTTGTATCGGTTGTATCTATGGTATTTGTTATACTTTTTTTTGCAATCTTTTTTGCTTTAGGTTTTAATTTTTCTTTCTCTTTTGCTTTTTCTTTTTTTATTCTTGCCTTTTCTTTTGCTTTTTCCTTTGCTTTTAATTTTTTTTCCATTAATTTTTCTTTTTTTATTTTTTCTTTTTCTTCTGCTTTTTTTTGTTTTATTTCTAAATTTTCTTTTTGAGTTTGTTGATAACAAGTTGGGTTAAAACAAAATTTCCATGGTGGACGGCCTTTTTTAATTAAAGTTATTAATGGGAATCCGCATTTTGGACATTTTTCATTATTAAATTTTAATAAACCCATTTGGGGCAGTGGGAAAGTAGTTTTGCATTCTGGATATTTATCACATCCTAAAAATCTTTTTCCTCTTCTGCTTCTTAAAACAATTAGCATTCCTTCTTTACAATTAGGACATTTGCATAAGGTATTTTTTTCTTTTTCTTCTGCTTTTCTTTCGTTGTTTGCTGTTGTTAATGCGCCCCCTATTGTAATCTCATTTGTTTTGAAACCATCAATAATCTTAATTATCACCTTTTTAGCATCATTTAAAATATTTTGTTCTTCTTGATACATTTCTTCTCTATTCTTTCTTTCTTGCAATTTTTCCATCTTGTCTTCAAAATCTCTTGTTAATTGTTCATCTAGAATTAAAGGAGAATTTTTTTCAAGAGTTTCAACAACTTTCATTCCAAGAGATGTGGCTTGAATAGATGTTCCTTGAACATATCCTCTTTTATATAATGTTTCAATTATTGATGCTCTTGTTGCTTTAGTTCCCAAGTGTCTTCTTTCTAATTCTGTGATTATTGAAGCCGGGCTATATCTTCTTGGGGGTTGTGTTTCTTTTTCTTCCATATTTATTTCTTGTATTTCTATTGTTCCGTTAACATCTTCCAATTCTTTTTCTTGAATATTTGTGGGATAAATTTCTAGCCAAGATTTTTTTGAAATCTTTTTTCCTTTTGCAATAAATTCTTTTCCTTCGCAATTTATTCTTACTGTTTTTTCTTCGCTAATCGCACATTCATGAAAGCAAGAAACAAATCTTTTTACAATCAATTCATAAATTTGTTTCTCTTGTGCTGTTAATTTTTTGCTTGATTCTCCTGTTGGATAAATTGCTGGATGTGCAGGATCTGTTTTCCCTCCCTGGTATGGATAATCTCTTACTGCTCCACTTACAAAAGAATATCGTTCTGCTAATTTTGCTAAAATCTTTTTATAACCAATTGTTGGGGGCAATTTTTGTGAAGAAGTTCTAGGGTAACTTATTAATCCGGACAAATATAATTTTTGAGCAATTGCTAATGTTTGTGAAGGAGTTAATTTAAATAAACGATAAGATTCTGTCTGTAAATTTGTTAAGTCAAATGGTGGGAATGGATAAAGTTCTTTAGTTTCTTTTTCTGTTTTTGCATCTCCTTTTTTTCCTTTTAATTTTTTAAAATCTTCTGCTTCTTTTTCTTCTTTTATGTCTTTAGGATATTCTGCATTAAATTCATAATTTTTTTGTTCTTTATTTTCCTTATCTAAACAATCTGCGGAGATTGTCCAATATTTTTCTGATTTAAAATTAGCAATATCTCTTTCTCTTGAAACAATAAATGAAAGAGCAGGACCTTGAACTCTTCCGATACTTAGTATTGCAAAACCGCCAACCGCCTTTGTAGTATTTGTTAATGCTCTTGAAAGATTGATACCATACATCCAATCAAGATAATGTCTTGTTTCTCCTGCATAGGCTTGTCCAAAATCAATATGTTCTAGCATTTCATCATATGATTTTATTATATCTGGTTTAGTTAAGGTTGAAAATTTCATCCTATGAGCATCTTGTTTATTTAGAATAAATCTTAATACATTAAATCCAATAACTTCTCCCTCTACATCATAATCACACGCAACAATAAAATCATCACAATCTTTTGCTATTGTTCTTAGAGCATTTAGATATTTTAAAGAAAATCCCCCTTTTGGTTTCCATGTTAAATCAAAAACAGGAAAATCATTTGTTTTTTCTTTTTCAGATAATCCAAATAAATGCCCCACTGCTGAACCCACAATAAAATTTTTTCCATTATGGTTTATTTCATAATACGGAACACCATAAAAGTTTTTTTTAATTGGAGAACTATCGGATAAACAATATGCAATCTTCATTGCAGCTTGTGGTTTTTCAGTTATAATAAGAGTGTAAGACATAAAACCTTAGAAAACTATTTCTTTATATACTTTTGCGAAAGAATAGATTATTTAATTTAGTTTATTTTTATACTGTTTCTTATTCTTATGATACTACTGATTTTGTGATTTTATAGTGAGATATTATTTTGTTTCCCTTATCCCTCTCATTTTCCTCATTTTCCTTATTTATGTGTAAACCAGAAACAATAAGTATTTGTTTTTTTATCTATTTTATCTAATCTGCAAAAGGCAAATCTTTCAAATTGAATTATATCATCAACTTTTAATTTTTTTATGTTTGCTTCTCCTAATCCCTTTAATGTTTCTCCATTGTCCATAAAAATTTCAATATTTACTAGGTCTTTAGAATTTTTTGTATCTGCTGGAAGCCAATGCAGATATTTTACTTTTAATTTAGAATCTATTTCTTTAGAATAAAATTTAAATTCGTTTTTATTTTTGGTTTTATTTTCGCACGTAAAATTATATGCACCCATTAATCTTAGATTATCATTATTTTGAATATTTTTGTAATCCTCTTTTGAAATATAAATTTCTTGATTTATTGGAATTTCTCTAAATTCTTTTGTATTTTCTGGAATAATGTGGAGCATTGCGGTTTCTTTTGGAGAATTTTCTATTTTTATTTTTATTGGAGAGTTTACAAAGAAAAATCTTTTAGCAATTTTATCAATTAATTTTTTATTTATTGCATATAAATTATCTACTGGAACAATAATATCATTTTGGTTTAATCCAATACTTTTTATAAATTCTCTAATTGATTCTGGTTTGAATCCTCTTCTTTTAAATGATTGAACACTAAATGTTCTTGGGTCATCCCATCCAATAAATTTTCCAGTTTTAACTTCTTCTTGTGCTTTTGATTTGGATAATTTAACTCCTTCTAATCCTTCAATTCTAACTAACCCCGCATGAATTAATTCACAAGGTTTCCAATTAAAAATATTCCAAAGATATTTTTCCATTTCAGATTCCATCATTAAGTCTTTTCCACGAATAATATGGGTTATTCCAAGAAGATGATCATCGATTGCCCAAGAAAATTCTAACATTGGCCAGACAGTATATTTTTTTCCGACTCTTGGATGTTCTCTTTCAGATATTCTAAATAAAACCCGGTCTCTAAATGCGGGATTTTTATGTTGCATATCTGTTTTTAATCTTAAACACGCACTTCCCTCTTTCATTGAAAACATTTTTTTCCATTCTTTTAAGGTTTCTTCACTGGTTTGTTTTCTATGAACACATGCTTTTCCTTCGGCTCGATTATTTCTTAGAGTTTCAGAATTACAAGAACAAACATAAGCATTACCTTTTTTAATTAACTCTTCTGCATAATCATAATAAATTTTTAATCTATCTGATTTATAGATAATTGGTTCAGAATAATTTACCCCTAACCATTTGAATGCTTCTGGAATAAGATTATATGCTTCGGGCATTAATTGTTTTTGTTCACTCCCAATTGTATCATCTAATACCAATAAAATTTTTCCATTATATTTTTCAGCATAAAGTGCATTTAGCATATAGGTTTTTGTATTTCCAATATGCAATGCTCCAGAAGGATATGGCGCTAATCTTAAAACAACCTTCCCATTAATTGCGTTTTTTAATTCTGGCAATTCTCTTTTTTCTTCATGTTCTTTTTTTTGAATTAAGTTTTCAAAAGATTCAAACTTCTTTTTTTGTTCTTCTATTTTTAGATTATTTACTTCAGATACAATTTTTTTTATGATTGGAATTAATTTTCCTAATTCTTCTTTTTTTAATCCTTCTTGAAATAGTTTTCCAATGATTGAACCTTCTTGGCATTGTCCTTCATGAGATAGAGCATTAGCTAAAGCATATGCTTGAATCTTATTTTCAAATTCTTTGTTAATAATCTGTTTTGTGTTCATACTGTTTGTTTTATTCATATTCTTTTCTTTCATATTCTATTTAAAAAAATAAGATTTAAATAGCTTGGCATATTATTTAATAGATGATAAAAGAAATAAAAAGAAACAAAATAGATAGAAGCAAGATGGATAGAGGTAAAAAAGATTATTCTTCTTATATTTTCTTTATAGTTTTAACATTGATTATTCTTGGGGGCATTTTTTTAATTTTGAATAATGTTTTTAATAAAGATAATTTGAATATTAAAACAATTGAAGTTTCAGGACAAGCAGAATCAGAGCAATTAGCAAAAATAGCATATATTTATTTGGGATATAATAATCTTAATGAAACCGCAGAGAAAGCAGAGCAACAAAATTCTATTATTATAAATACAATAAAAAATTCTTTAATTTTAAAGGGAATAAAAGAAGAAAATATTGAAACAGAAAGTTATTATTTAAATGAAGAATATTCTTGGGATAATGGAAATCAAGAATTTAAGGGATATCGGGTTTATCATACGTTAAAAATAAAATCCGAAGAGGTTACAAATGTAGGATTTATTATAACTTCGGCAATAAATAGCGGGGCAAATTTTGTTAATAATATTGAGTTTACATTAAACGATGAAGAAATGTCTAACTTAAAAAAACAAGCTTTAATTGATGCTTCTAAAAATGCAAAAGAAAAAGCAGAAGCAATGGCTCTTGGTTCTGGTTCAAAAATAAAGTCATTAAAGAGTATTTCAGATACTACATTTAATTATTCCCCTTGGAGATACGATATAATGTATTCTAAAGAAGCAAGTACTGTTTCCTCTGGTTCTAATTCTGGAGATTTTGATGAAAGTACTGTCGCAAATATTAATGTTGGAAAAGTAACTGTTTCTGCTTCTGTTAGAGCAATCTTTGAGATAGAATAAATAATTTGTTCTTTTAAATAATTATTTTGAATTATCTTAAATTATTTTTAAATTATCTGTTAGAATATAAGATAAATGAATTATCTAATCTTGTTAATTAATTTTTATTTCAATTTTTTCTTCAGAATTATCATCTTTTATCACCGAAATTAAAATTTTTCCCTTACAAATTTCAAAATCTTTTATTTTTTTATATTCTTTTGAAGAATTTTTTTCTTTGTCATTATATCCTTTGTAAGTAATATCTTTCGAGCAATAAATTTTTCCATCTTTAAAAACGCAAACACGATTAGATTCTTGATTTTTGTTATAATTGTTTGGACTTCCTTTTGTAGAATTAGTTAAATATACCACCATATCTTTTTTTAGGGGAATTTCCAAATCCTTTATTTTTTCATCATAATTTAAAGACATTTGGAGTTCTTTTTCTCTTTCAGATATTTTTTTCTCTGCTCCTGGAACCTTTTTTAATTCGTTTGCTTTATTTTCTAAATTATAATCTGAAAGATCTAAATCTGTTGTCATATTATTGTATTCCTATTAAACATTCTTATTAAACACCTCTATCTTAAATACTTTTTTAATCTAAATTTTTAGTTTTTTCTTAAATATGCAGATTATTAAAATTAAAACTCCGGTAAAATTAAAAATGTCTGATAAATTAAAACTGGGGAAATAGGTTGAAGGAGTTATAAAATCAATAACATATCCTAAAAATATTCTATCAAACAAATTTCCTAATATTCCAGAAAATAATAATATAAATCCAATTTTTGCAAATGTTGCATATTCCATATTCTGTTTATTGGTCTTATTTCCTTTTCTCGTCGTTTTTTTGTTATTTTGTTCTATTGTTTTAAAGAGATAATTAAAGTAAAAATAAAATAATACTATCAAAAAGAAAATTGTAACAATAATTATAATTGGAACAATATTTTGAAAAGAAAGTAAACCAAAAGAAAGACCATAATTCTTTATTTTTTCCTTAGCATAAGTTTTAGTAAATTGGTCAATTAAGAAAAGACTAAAAACCAGTAAAAAAGATTTAATCATTTCAAGAGAAATTAATTTTATTTTAGATATCCTTTTTTTCATTTTTTTAAATTTTTAATCTTTTTTTAAATTTTTAAATATTTTAAAATTAGTTGCAAAGTATTTATTTTAAGAGGGTATTATTTATCCAGTCTTTCAATTTTTCTTTTTAAAAATTTTATTTCATCTATTAAACTATCCACTTTTCTTTGTAATTTAATAAGTTGGTCTGATTCTTGATAATTTGTAGAAGGATTTTCTGAAGGCAAATTATTGTTTAAATCTTCACTAGGTTGCATAAACGGAAAAAAATCATTTGTTTCGTTTCCTGTTGTTTCTGGAAAGGTATCTTTTTTTGCATCATATCCTCCAAGGGGATTAAATGAACTAAGGGGGTTAATACTTTGATTTTGTGAATAATTTTGAATATCTTGCTCTGTTGCAGCAGGCCCCAATGCGAGTCTATCAACAGAAATAGTATTTATCTCTTCATCTGTTTTTTCAACAGGACGATTTTCTTCTGGTGTCGGGCTTAATACAAAATCAACACTTCTCTTTTTTTTAAACAATCCAAATCTCATAAAACTAGCAATTAATTATTTTTTATAAATCTTTTCTATAAATCTTTTATAGGGGTTTTATGAATTTTTTAATCATTTTATTTATTTAATATGCACAATTATTTATTATAATAGTTTATAACCTTAAAATTGCGTTTTTGGGATATACAGAAATCTTTAAAATCTAAATATTCTTAATTAAAATATGGCCGAAGAAAAAAAAGAGGAATCTTTAGATTATCATAATGCTGAAGAAGTAATTGAAAAAGTATTTGGAAAAGAAAAAAAGAAATCGGTTTGGACACATAAAATTGTTTATGATTCTCCTGCAGAACAATTAGAACCAATTTATTTTTGGATTTTAGATATGATGAATGATCTTGGATTTGATGTTAAAAAGATAATTGATAATTTTGCTGCTTCTCCTGGTGGGGGGTATTTTGCAGAAGTAGGACAAAGAGCAACAAAAATGCAAGAAGAGGGCATGAAAATTCTTGGGGCAATTAATATGGTGATTAAAAGTATGATCAATTTAATTTATGATTTAAAAGATTTTGAAATAAGATTAAAACAATATGATTTAGTAAGAAGTAAAAATAAAGATGAATCTCAAGGAGCAATTCTTGGATTAAAACAAATTTGGATGGATAAAGTAGACATAAATCGGGGTAAGGGAAGTATTAATGATTTAACTTATGGAAAATTAGATTTTGCAACATTAAGAGATGCATTTATGGTCGCAAATAGTGTTGAAGATGTTAAAAAATTAGATTTAAATGGCCGAGTAAAAAGAATTTTAGCTCCTAGAATTGAAGAATTTTTTGCATGGAAAGATTCTAGTGAAAAAGAACTTAGAAAAAGATTTGAGATTGAAAGAAATTATTTAAAGAGTCAATATAACACCCTTAAACTTTATACTCAATGGGCATTACCTTATATTAAAGCAGCAAATCAATTAATGGCTAGGGGAAAAGAAACGGCAGATATTGTAAATATGTTCAATACTGTTGTTTTGGAAGTTACCTTGCTTGGAAAGCAAACACTTGATCCAAAAAAAGAAGCAGATGCAAAGACAGTTCCTAAATCTTTTAAAGAGATGAAATTTAAAAGAAAATATTATTCTTGTACAATGGTTGATTTAAGATTTAGAGGTATTCCTTATCAAGCACCAAAAGGCGGATTTAGTTATGGTGGGCGAGCAGAAGTTTCTTTTCAATCTTTTGCATTAAATGAAGAAGAGTTAAAATTATTTGAAAAAGAAATTGAAAAAGTAACGGTTGAAGAATCTTTAAAATTAATTCAAGGAATAACACAAGATAGTCTTAAACAAATTGAAGAGGATATCAAACATTTTTTAGATGGGGAAAAAATAAAAGAAGAAACACCTAAAAAAAATAAATCTTTCTTTGAAAAAATTTTTAATGAATTTTTTGGAGAAGTTAAAAAAGATAAAGAAAATAAAAAAGAGATAACTTCTGCAAAAGAGATATCCACAGATAATTTTGAAGAAAAATTATTAAGAAAACTTGCTGAAACAAAAGCCGCGTCTGTAACTTATACAATTTATGACATATATAAAAAGGCTCACGGTATGAATTCTTTTACAGAACCAGAATGGGAGACAGGTAAATGGAAAAAAGCACCACAATAAAAAAGGTTTTTGATGATAAAGAAAAAATCAAAACAATAAAAGTAATAAAAAAAGAGATTAAAGAAGTTATTTTAGAAGAAGAATCTAAGCAAGAAATATCTAAACAGGCAAGAGCTTTCAAAAAAATTGGGGAGTTAAATGAAAAATTAGAAAAAGAAAAGTTTATCCAAGAAAAAATTAAAAATAAAATAAAAAATTCTAATGAAAAAAAAGAAAGAGAAACAGGAATAATTTTCAATGTTCAAAAAAAAGAAGATGAAGAAAAAGAAAAGATAGAAAAAGAAGAAAAAAATAAAAAAAATCTTGAAGAAAAAATTTCAGACGTGCAAACAGATAATTCAAAAAATAAGAATAATAAAAACGGGATTTATTCTTTTAACGAAATGGCAAAATATGAAAATAACGATAAAAAAGAAAATACTTTTGAAAAAGATTATTTAACAAATAGTCAAAATAATTTATTATATGAAGAAATTAAAAAAAGAGAAGAATTTGAAAAACAGTACGATACTGAAAGAACAAATACTCCGGATAAAATGAATACTGGATTAGTTTTTGGTATTAATGCAAATAAAGAAAAGGAAAAAGAGAAAGAAAAAGACAGCAAAAAATATTTTTCAGGAATATTAAATAAAGAGCTTAAATAAGGAGTTTAAATAAGCAAGTAAGCAAACAAATAAGTCTAATAATTTAAAATTAATTTGGTCAAAAACGTTTCCTTTGTAAAACTTATTATAACCCTAAAAGATATTATAAACAATAAAAATATAAACTAAAATAAAGTATCTTTATTATACTAAAATGAGGGATTGTAATATTTACATAACATAAAATGGGATACGAATCTTTTTATCAAGGAACAAAGAGCTCTTTTGATTCTCCAGAAGAATCTTTATATCAAAAGAATCCTGCAAAATTTTCTAGAATTGGTATGACCACTAATCCGATGGTTGCAAATCAATTAAATGAAACTAGTCAAAGATTGAACACTGGTGCAAAAGTTATTGAAATGGGTGTTCTTGGAACAGGAAATGGTCCAGATTTAAGTGCAATTCCAAAACAACATTTTAAGGAGATTAATAGATTAACAAAATTAGTTGGTGCAGAAGCAACAATGCATGCACCATTGATTGAACCAACAGGTTTTACGAGGGAGGGTTGGTCTGAAGAATCAAGAAAACAAAGTGAATTAGAGTTTATTGATACAATTGAAAAAGCACATGAATTAAATCCAAAAGGAAATGTTTCTGTCACAATTCATTCTACAAGTGCATTTCTTCCTTCAAATGATTTATCCTTGCAAAGAGGGCAAGATAAAATAATCCATGTTATTGACCCCTTAACCGGAAAATTAATGGCATTAGAGCAGAAAAAAATTTATGATGATGAAAAGAAAAAAGAAGTATATTTAGATGTTAATCAGCAAATTAAAGAAACAAATAAAGAATATGTGAATGGTCAGTTTACAAAAGCATTACAATATGCGAGAGAAGGACAGCATTATCTCGGTCAAGAAAATCCTAATTTAATGATCGCTCCGGTTTTAGCAGATTTAAAAAGAGGCAAATTAAAAGAAGAAGATTTAACAGCAAAACAAAGAGAAGCGCTTATTAGGATAGAATCTTCTGGAAATTATTTTGATGCAATGAATCAAGAATTGTTATCTTTAACAGATCAAATAAAAAGAGCAACGCCTCAAGAAAAATTAAAACAAGTAGAGCCAAAATTAAACGAGATAAGAAAAGACCTTTTTAAAATAAGGGATAGTGATCAGTTTACAATTGAGAGAATAACTTCCCCTCAAAAACTTATGGAGTCAATTAGAGAAATAAAAAAAATAAGTGAACAGATTAATCCTAATTTTTTAGTTTCAATAGATCAATTTGCATTGGATAAAACAAAAGAAACGATCTCTAATGTGGCAATAGAATCTTATAAAAAGTTTGGAGATACTTCTCCAATGTTAAATTTAGAAAATATTTATCCTGGAACTGTTTTTTCAAGAGGAGAATCATTAAAGGAATTAATTAAAGAAACAAGAAATGCATTTGTTGAAAAAGCAGTTAAAAATGGTGTCGATAAAGAAAAAGCAAAAAAAGCAGCTGAAAATATTATTGGTGCAACATGGGATGTGGGGCATATTAATTTAGGAAAAAAACACGGAATGACTGATAAAGATATTTTAGAAGATACAAAAGCAATTGCACCATACATTAAACATGTTCATTTAACAGATAATTTTGGAATTTCAGATTCTCATTTAGTTCCTGGAATGGGGAATGTTCCTTTTAAAGAAATTTTTAAAGAATTAGAAAAAGTGAATTATAAAGGAAAAGAAATTTTGGAAATTGGTGGATTTCCTGCTCAGGGATTTGGTTCACCAACAGCCTATGCCTTAGAATCAATGGGCTCTTCGTTATATGACACCGGTGGCGGGCCTTCTTGGAATAGAATGGATTCTTATTCAAATGGGGTTTATTCAATGGGTTATGGGTTAATGCTTCCAGAACAGCATTTCTCGATGTATGGTTCTGGTTTTTCATCTTTACCAACCGAACTTGGGGGACAAATGCCAGGCAAAGGACAGAGATTTTCTGGAGCACCAATGGAATAAAGATAAAAAATTATAAAAACAATATTTATAAAATCAAAATAACTTACTAAATTGTAAATAAGAGGTGAAAATGAAAAAGATAAAGAAATCAGATATTCCTACATTGAATATAAAAGATGATCAAGATATTGCCCAAGATTTTGCAATAAAGTTATATGAAAAATTTAATAAAATAATTAAAAGCATTGTTCTTTTTGGTTCAGCAGCAAAACAAAAGTCTACTAAAGGAAGTGATATTGATATTATTATAATTCTAGATGATTGTAGTATTCAATGGGACCAAGAATTGATTGCATGGTATCGAGAAGAATTATCAAAATTAATTATGCAAAACCCTTATGTAAGACCACTGCATGTTAACACTGTTAAATTAAGTACCTGGTGGAATGAACTAATGCGAGGAGATCCAGTAATACTAAATATTATTCGATGGGGATTTCCATTGATTGATTTTGGCGGATTTTTTAATCCTTTAAAGGTATTATTAGCTCAAGGAAAAATAAAATCTACTCCTGAATCGGTTTTTATTTTATTGCAAAGAGCTCCAACTCATTTGTTAAGAACAAGAATTAATTTACTTAATAGTATTGAAGGAATTTATTGGTCGATGGTAGATTCAAGTCATGCAGCTTTAATTTCTGCAAAAAGAATTCCTCCAAGTCCAGAGCATATTGGGGAAATGTTAGATAAAACATTTGTACAAACAGGGTATTTAGATAAAAAATATGTTCTGTGGTATAATGAAATTTATAATAAAGCGCATAAAATTCTTCATGGTGAAGTAGTCGATGTAAAAGGGAGTGAAATAGAAGAATGGAATAAAAGAGCAGAAGAATTTTTAAGTCAAATGTTAAAGATAATTAATAAAATTCTTGATTTAGAAGATAAAAAGAAATAATTATTTCTTAGATTTTTCTTTTAATTTTTTTACTTCTTGCATTACTTTTCGCATTTCATTTTCAGCAATTCCCGCAATTGCATCTCTTTGCGTTTCATCGTTATAAATTCCAGAATATAGTTTAGCATAATTTAATTCTGCTTCTGCAATATTTCCTTGTTTTATGTAATTATAATGAAGTTTTCCATAATATTCTTTAATATACCCCTCTATTTTTCTTGGGTCGTTTTCTAAATCTTGAATTTTTTTTATTTCTTTTTTGTAATTTAATAAATTAGGATAATCTTTTGCATCTTTAAGTTCTGGAAGCGCGTCTATCATTTCCCGTATCTGTTCTGGTTGAAGATTATCTAATAACCATTTATAAGTAACTTTTTGAGTAAGATATTTTATATCTAAATTTTTTGCGGCCTTAATTTCTTTTTTTAATCCATGTATTGGTTTTTTTGCATAATCTAATTTGTCTTCTCCAAGATAGTCTGCTAAATGATCTCTTGCATCATCCGAATTTGGGTCTTTTTCTAATAAATTACTAATTTGGTCTATTTGTGCATGTCTATTAATAAGAAATTCTTCAAAAGAAATTGTATTCTTTTTGTTTTCTTTTAAATTTGCATTTAATTGATTATAACTATCAATTAAAAAAGTTTGATATTCTGATTTTTCTTCTTTCTTTTCTTTTCCCATGTTTGTTATTAATTAAATTTGTTTAAATATCTTTTTATTTAATTATTTTTTTATTTAATTATTTTTTTATTTAATTATTAAATTATGTGTTTATCGTTGAATTTTATTTTTTAGATTATATAATTTGCCAAAAAAATCACCATATCTCATTTGATTATATTTTTCGGAAATATTTGGGTCTCCTTTTTCAATTGTGGATAAAATTAAATTTGTTATAACATAATCTACCTTCTCTTTGATTTCAGTATGTTTTTTTGTTTTTTCATTTAATTCTTTGCAATATGAAAAAGCTAAATTTTCAAATTCATTATCTAAAAAAACATGATAACTAATTAATTTTAATCTTTTTAAATGCGTTTCAGAGGTGGTAGTTTCAGCAGTGCAATATTTTTTTGAATGCAAAAATTTTCTTAATTGAGACATGTTTTCCACGGTATTTTTAGCATAAACTATTTCTAAACCAGAGATTTTTTCTAAATCATTTTTTATATTCACTAATCTATGATCATCTCTCCAGCTTTCTCCTTCCCATCCCTCATCGTGTGCATCTTTTTCATTAAATCCATTTAATAAGAATATTTTTGCACCCTTATCATAGTATGTTTTTAATGCTTTTTCAATTCTTAATTCAGTGGTTTCTTTATCTCCTGCACTGACAACACATGAAACATCTAATGATTTATTGTTTTTAGATTTAAGGCAATTTTCCCAAATAGGATACATTTCATTAGGATACCCCTCATTAGAAGATGTCTTATTCCTTGGTTTTTCTTTTTTATTATACTCTCTATTCCAAAAGTTTGTCATTTTTTGTTTTGATATTATTATCCTTATTGTTCTTATTATTTATTACTATTTTTAAGTAACAACAGAAGTATTTAAATCTTTTGTTTAAAAAGATGATAGATATTTTATAGTTTAAGAATTTGGTATTTTAAGATTTTAATTCCAAGAAGATTTTTCCTTCTTTAAAATCATACTTTTTTATGGGTAATGAAGTTGGAATCATTTTAGAGTATACCTTTTCCTTGGATAACGCTTTTATCTCAATGCTTTTTTGTAATTTGTTTATTAGAATGTCTTTTTTATTTTTAACTCCTGGCACAGATAATTCGTAAAGAATTCTATCTGAGAATCTTCGTACTTTAGTGCTTGGTTCCTTTCTCGGAAGTTTAGAGTATCTTTCTTCTTCATCAGAAGTTAAAATTCTATTTTTATAATCTGGTAAGTCGATTTCTTTTTCTGGTCCTTTTCCAATCTGTTTTATTTGAACAACTGGTTGCCCGTTATCCAATTGACGAATATTAATGTTAATTTGTGGAATACTAATTTCATTTTTTAATTTTACATTATCTAACTTCCCTGGTGTTTTTGTTAAATTTGTTTCTTCTAATTCTTTTTCCATTTCTTTAATTAATTCATTTTCGTTTAGTTCGTTTTCCATTATTGAATCAAAATCTCTTAAGCCGACTTCTAATTGATCAATTAATTCTTTAAATATAAGATTAAATGGAAAGGGAAAATTTTTTGTCATCGGTTTAAGTTCTTTTTCAAATTCTTCTTTATGTTCTATTTGTTTTTTTAATTCTGTTGAACACCAAGGACAGTAATTATACCTTTTGTCTACTTTTTTTCCACATTTACATTTTATTTTTTTGTTAAACATAGAATGTCTATCTTTATCTTCTTTTTAAATTTTTTTAGAAGAAAAAATTGCCTTTTTTTAGCTTTATGAATAAATTTATAAACAAAATCATTTAATAAAAAATATGTTATTTAATGAAATAAAAAAATTAATTGAATCTTCACAAGATTATTTAAATTTTAAAAAAGAAAATCAAGAAGCATTTTTATCTTCTGTCTTTTTTATTACTAATAATCAATTTGAATTTGAAACGAGACAATTTGATTATTTTATTGAAAAAGAAAAAAAGCTTATGAGTTTTATTTTAGACAATGAAGACCATATTTCAAATAAACTTTCAGAATTATATAATCAAAAAGTTGTTATAACTAAAGAAACTGCAATAGATAAAGAAATTAAAATTGATTTTAATGAATTAAAAGAGGTTTTAGAAGAAAAGCTTAAAGAAAATAAACAGGATATGAACCAAATAAATAAAATTATCTTGGTTTTGCATAAAAGAAATAAAGAAATTTGTTGGAATTTAACTTGTATTCTTTCTAATTTAAAGGTATATTCTTTACTGGTTGATGCAATTAATAAAAATGTTCTTTCTGAAAAAATTTCAGATATTCATGATTATATCAAAATAGATAATTCAAAAAAATTAAAATAATTTTTTTGCTTTTTAATTAAATTGAAATGATTTGTATTTTTAAGAAGGGATATAATCTAATAATTGAATGTAATTTTTCCAACTCCAATTTTCTTTTTTAAAATAAGGAATGGAATATTTTTTATACAACTCATTTTCTATTTTTGAATCAATTACAGAAGAAACAATCATAAATTTATCTGCTAGTTCTTTATTTTTTTGGGATAAAGGTTCATAAATTTTTATCCAATCCCCATATAACCCATCACAACAAATTAAATTTGGATTTATTCTGATAATTTTTTCAGTAATTTCTTTTGGATTTTTAGTATATTCTTCTACCAAAAATATGTGCCCTAAAAATTCTTCTCCTTTTAAGCTATTTATTGCGTCAATTATTCCTTTTTCATCTTCAATTATCCAAATTTTTGGTAATGATTTTGTTTTGTTTTGAATATTGTTTATATTGTTCATTTTAAAATTAATTAATTAATACAATTTTTTTGTTTGATTTTTCTCCCTTAATTATTTGGATGTTATTTTTGGATTTATTTAAATGTTTGGAAAGAATTTCAATTAATCTTTTATTTGCTTTTCCTTTTTCCGGAATTTTATCTACCTTTACTTTAAACTCATCTTCATTTATTTCAATTACTTCGGGTTTTGATGCATTTGCTATTACATGAACAAATATTTTTTTTACCATTGGTCATACTTTATTTATTTTAAGCCTCGAATGGGGTTTGAACCCACGACCCTTCGCTTACGAAGCGAATGCTCTACCAGCTGAGCTATCGAGGCATTAATATAAAAATAGGTTAGTCACTTATTTAAATTATACTAGAATTATCTTATTCTTTCTTATTCTTATTTAGAACTTTCTTCAATTTTTTTTTCTACGTTTTCTTCGTTTTTTTCTTTTTTATTTTCTTCTTTTTTTGCGTTTTCTTTTTTCTTTTCTTTCAATTTTTTTACAAGTTCTTTCAATTTTTCTTTATCATCCTCTTTTTCTTCTTTTTTTCTTTCTCTATTTTCTCTTATTTCTCTTATGTCTCCTAGATTATAAAATTGTTCTTTATCCGGAGAAACATTTATTCCTTTTGCTTGATTATATGCTTTTGCTAGTAAATATAAAACTAATCCAATACTCTTTTCAGTTTTATTATTGCAAGGGATAACCAAATCAATATTTTTTGTATTGTTGTTGCTTCCGCATAATCCAATTACAGGAATGTGTGCTTTTATTGCATCATTTAAAATATTTCTATCTAAGTAAGGATCACAGATAATTATTAATTTTGGTTCAAAAAAGTTTTCTAATCTTGTGTTAGTAATTACTCCGGGAGGATATTTTAAGAATACTTTTACACCCACTGTTTTTTCAAATGCTTTTGCTGCTCCCCATGCAGTGTCTCTTCGGCAAACTAAAACTATGTCTTTCGCTTCATAGTTTTGCATAAATTTTTGTGCTACTTTTATTTTTTCATCAATTTTATTAGTATTTAATATTGCAACTCCATCTGCTTTTCTTCTGTAAACATAATTTTTCATTGTTGGTGAAACAGATCTTGTTCCTGTATGCACTGAAACTTTAATATATTCTTCTAATGGAACTAGCAATTGGGGTGTTGATTTTTCTTTTAGTTCTTCTTTTATGTCGTCTTTTTTAATAGTTTCTTCAACCAACTTTTCTGTTTCATTTGCTTCTTCTTTATTTTTTTGTTTTGGCATGATTATTAGATTAAAATAGTGGTTTTAAATCTTTCGCTGTTGTGTTTTCGATTAGATTTATTCTATATTTATTTTATTTTTTTTATTTATTTTACAACTAAATTTTTAAAAAATTCTATAAGATAGTTATCTTCTTTTTCTTTATCAAAATTAAAATCTAAAAAATCTAATAGATTTCTTTTAAATTTGTCTTTTTCTTCTTTTTTGGAATAATTTAAAATGGTTTTAAATTTTATTTCTACAATTTTTATCTTTTTTTCATTTCCAATCTGAACGTCTAATATTTGGCATTTTTTTGAACAATAATAATATCCCCTCCTAAAAATTTTTTCATTTGTTAATAAATCAGAATATTCGCTTAGATAACCTGCTTTATTTTCTTTGCATGTTCGGCATTTTTTTTCAGAAATAAAATTATTGGAGATATAATACAATTCTAAAAATTTATTTAAAACTTTTTTTGATTGAACAATTTGTTTTTCATAAATCCAATTAAAATAGGAATAATCTTCTATCAATATTCGTTCAATGATATTCCCCTTATATTTGCCAAAAGGCATGATTATTGACATTTTTAATTAATTAAATTATACGCCACGACCAGGATTCGAACCTGGGAATCCGTGAGGAAACAGGTTTAGCAAACCTGCGCCGTACCGCTGGGCCATCGTGGCTTTTTTTATCTAAATTATAGAACAAATATCGCTTTTAAATATTTTTGATTATTTTTGACCTTTTAATTTTTCTAAAATCTCGCAGGTTTTGCATTTTTCATTTGATGAAGGAAATCCACAACTTTTGCATTTTGAAAATTTTTTAGATTTATATTGTTCTTTCAAACTTGGCATCATTTTTAGAAATGAACTTATTAGTGCATTTTTAATTTCTTTATGTTTTTTTTCTATTTCCATTTCTTCTAGCCATCTTCTTATTTCAATTCTAAATGTTTCCCCCCTCATTGGGCAAATTGCTACTTTTTTTTCTGGAATTTTTATTTTTAATGCTAAACAATAAGCTACAATTTCTTTAGTAGAACATAAATAGAATGGTTTAATTCTTTGGCAAAATCCCCCCTCTTTTCTTGTAGTGATTCCAGAAATTGGCCCAAGTTTTCCTAACAATTCTGGATTTCCTTTTAAAAGATTTAACATTACAGACTCTGCTTCATCGTCTAATGAGTGGGCAGTAGCAATTGCTTCAATTTTTAATTGAAGAGCTTTTTTGTTCATTAACCATCTTTTTAATATACTGCAAATATAACAATTACTTATTTCTAATTTTTCAATTTTTTTTGAAATTTCATTTAATGTAAATCCAAATTCTTTTTTAAAAGTCAAAAGAACTAATTTAATCCCATTTTCCTTGCAAAATTCTTTGACATTTTCAATCATCTCTTTTCGGTAATCATTTTTTATTCCTTCATCAACCATTATAGCAATTAATTCTTTTCTTCTTTCTTTGCATATATTATTCATAAGATAAAGAAGTGCCATACTATCTTTCCCACCAGAACATGCAATGGCAATTTTTTTATAATCTTTAATTAATTCAAATTTAGACAGAGTGTATAAAACTTTTTTTTCAAAATATCTAATAAACTGTGATTTTCCTAATTTTTTTCCATTGCTTAAAATGAAATAAGAAGTTTTTTCTTCTGATTTGTTCATTTTTGAATTTTTCATTTTTTAATAAATTGATTGTTCTTTTTAATGTTTTTTGTTTTATATTTCTGATTTTTTAAATATAAAAAATAGATATACAAAAAGATTTAAAAATAGAAAAACAATATTAAATTTATGGGAAACAATGTAAAAAAATGTCCTTGGTGTGGAAAAGAATTAGAAACTAGAACTGTCGATAATGGAGAAAAAATAAAGGTTGTTTGCGCAAGATGTGGATATAAATTCAAAGAATTTAAAAAACCAATCGCAGAAAAAGTAGAAGAAAAACCTTCATTTGTTGAAGTTCTTCCAGAAGAAAGACCAACTGCAAGAGAAAAACCAATTTGGCCATATATCGTTGGCGGTGCCGCATTAATATTGATAATCGTTGCGTTTGTTAAGATATTTCTTCTTTAAAGTTTTTTAAAGAGATTTATTTTTTTTCGGCTGGGGATAAAAAAGAAAAAAGAGAAAGATTTATTTTTAATTTTTATTTTCTTTATAATTTCTATTATTCTTTTAAATTAATAATTAAATTTTAATTTTTTATATTTGTTCTTCAATTTCTTTTAAATCAGAATTGTTTTTTTCAATTGGATTTAAAATTAATCTCAAATAAGGCCATTGTTGCTGTGCTTTTTTATATGAACAATGATTCTCTTTTGCAAATTTTTTTAAGAATTCTATTTTTTCTGCTTGTTTCTGTTTTATTAACCAAATCTTTAATAGTTTTGTTGGTCTGGTATATGCAGTATATCTATTATTTGCGGTTTTTTTTGCATTTGAAATTCCGGCAGTTAAAAGATAATTAATATAAACTAAAAATCTCCAATGCTGATTCTTTCTTATTCTTGATTTAAATCTATCGGCTAATGCGAGAGCATAATACGCCTTATTTAATTCTAATCCAGAATATTCTTTTGGGAGATTTTCATCTATCCATAAAAAGAAATCATCAAAAGTCATATTTTTTACATAATCAAATGCGGTAACAACTTCTGGATTTTCTTTTGATTTAAAAATTAGCCTTAATGCGTCAAAGATTGTTTCTTCTTTTTCTCGAATACTTAAAGACAGAACATGATCCAATAAAATTTCTTTTTCTATTGATAAAAGTTGCAAGTCATTTATTCCTGCTCGCAAATCCCCCCTCACAAATGAAGCAAGAGTTTCAATTGCTTTTTCTTGAATTTTTATTTTTTCAGTATTTGTTATTTTTTTTAATGCTTTCATTATTTCCTCTTTTTTTAATATCTTAAAATCAATTAAAGAACAAATTTTTTTTATTTCTTTTAATTTATCGGAATAAGCATCATTTGTTACTAATATCAGTGGCCACTTTGTTTCTTGAATTATCTTTATTATCTCAGAACTTGCTCCTCTTTCAATGTTATCTGCTTCTTCTATAAGAAAAATTTTTCCCTTATTAAAAAAAGAAAAAGTCTGGGAAGATTTTCCAAGAGAATCATTTAAATGTTGTTTATTTATTGCTTCTGAAGGATTTATTTCAATAACTTCATAATTTAATTCATTAGCAATCGCATAAATTGAAGAAGTTTTTCCAATTCCACTAGGTCCATGAACAATTAATCCTTTCTTTTTTGTTTCTTTAAAATTTTTTAAATATGCTGTTAGTTTTTCTACGGCTTCTTTATTTCCTATAATGTCCAAAATTTTTTTTGGCCTGTATTTTTCTGTCCATAGCATTTTAATTATTTTTGAGAATAGATTAATAATGATGCTAAAAGCGATTCTAATTGTATAAATTCATCACTTCCTTCTGTTAAGTGAAATTCAACTTCCCCACATTTTTCAATAATTTTCAATTTTGTATCCTCATCTATTTTTAAATTCCAAACTTCTTGTTGAATTGCTTTTACAAAGTCTGTCCCATTAATTCCATTTAACATAATATCTAACATTTTATCTCTTGCACCTAAAAAGTTTCCATTTATTGCTAAAGACAAAACCTCTGAAACATCCGCTGGTTTTGCTTTTGATACTATTTCATAGATTAAATCCTCTGTGATTTTTGTGTCGAGAGTTGCACAGCTTTGTAATAAGTTAGTTGTTCTTCTTAAATCTCCATGAGTAATATCGAAGATTAAATCAATTGCTTTTTCGTCTACTTTTAATTTTTCTTCTTTGGCAATCCTTTCTACGACTTTTTTTAAATTTTCTTTATCTAATAGCTTAAATCTAAAAATAGAACATCTACTTTGTATGGGGTCTATTAATTTTGAACTTTGATTACAACTTAATATAAATCTACATGTTGTAGTATACATCTCCATCATTCTTCTAAGTGCTTGTTGGGCTTCTTTTGTAAGTGCATCACTTTCATCTAAAAAGATAATTTTGAATGGGGAATCAGATAATGCTCTTGTTCTTGCAAAAGCCTTTACTTTTTGTCTTATAACATCTATTCCTCTTTCGTCAGAAGCATTTAATTCTAGAAAATTACTATGCCAAGAATCGCCAAAGAATTTTTTAGCAATAATTAATGCCAGAGTTGTTTTTCCAGTTCCCGGAGATCCTGCAAACATTAGATGTGGCATATTTTTTTGAATTATAAATGAACGAATTCGCTTTATAATATCTTCATGTCCAAAAAATTCATCGAAATCTTTAGCTCTATATTTTTCGGTCCAAATTGAATAATTTGTTTCTTCCATTTTTGGTATTTTTGCCTCTTATTTACTTTTAGAAACTATTTTTTTATAAACCTTCCTTTTTCAGAATTTGTGGTTTTTTATTTTTATTTAATCTGTTTTTTTTGTTATTACAAATCTGCTTCCAGAAAAAGAAGAAGAAATTGCTACTAATTCTAAGTTATTTAATAACGCTCTAAAAACGGGTTTGGTTATTTCCTGATTTAATCTATCTGAAAACCTTCTGATTATAACATTGATTTCTCTTTCATCTAGGGTAATATTTAGAGTTTCAATTTTTCCATTTTTATTTATTTTTAATGGAATATTTTCTCCGTCACATTGAATTATACTTACCTCTTTATCATTTATGATTCGATTTATTTTTCCAAAATCTGGCATAAATAAAGGGTTTGTTTTTTCATTGTTTTTTTCGAGATTATAATTTTGTCCTATAGAATTTTTTTGTTCTTCATTTTCATTTTTGAATAAATTTTTTGGCGGCAGTGGAATTTCTAAAATTTTTTCAGAAGTAGTATTTTTTTGAAGAAAAATGGGATTTAAATTCCCCTCAATTTGTCGTGGTTTTATAAAAATATTCGGTTTTTCTGGAAAAGGATTAAATGTTTTTTTGAATTCATCGGATGTTTTTTCAATTCCCTTTTCAGAATGAACAACTAACTCCGATATTTCTTTTAATTTATTTTTTTCTTCAGAACTAATTTTTATTTCTTGTTGATTTTTATTTGAATTATTTGTTAATTGAGAATTTTCTTCAGATGATTTTTTTAGTTGATTAAGAATTATTTTTTCTTTTTCTTTAATTTCTTTTTTTACTTTTTCAATTTCTTTTTTTCTTGCTTGTTCTTGCTTTATTTTTTCTTTATATTTTGTTTGAGCATTTGCTTTAAGAAATTTATGTAAAAATTCTTCGTTATATTTCATTTTGATTTCCAAATATTCTTAAGATTTAGTAAGAATAATCTTGTTTATTTTCTTCTGATCCTTCAATTATGCTTCTTTGCATTCTTTGAGAAGGAAGAGGCGCAGAAATGTTTGTTATACTCGTTTGTCCTGCTGGCATATTTCTTGTTGTTTTTTCAAGAAGTAAAATTCCTTTTGCAATTATTTTATTTTGTTCTATTAACAGTTCTAATTTCTTTTCAACATCCACCATATCTGATCCACTTCCATTTTCTAAAGATTGTTCAAATGTTTTGCTTGCTTTATCAAAAATTTCTAGAAGTTGTGTTAGTTTTATATTTAATGTTTTTAATTCTTCGTTGGTTTCAAAAATATTTTTTTGCAAGTTTAGTGTATTTTCTAAAATTAAGTTAAAAACTTCTTTATTATCTGTTGATGTTAAATTTTTCTTTACCATGTTCCTCTTTTTGTAAAATTGTTAATAAATTCTATCAATACTAAAATAATAGAATTTAAAAAGTTTTGCGAACACCTTTTTAATATCTTTAGCCCCATAGTCTAGCGGTCAAGGATGCGAGGTTCTGGACCTTGTGACCCCGGTTCGAATCCGGGTGGGGCTATAAAGATACAATAGTTACCCGTTTTTGGGATATTTGCTCCTGT
>CAYUCT010000005.1:0-25677 GCA_964443565.1 Candidatus Woesearchaeota archaeon | reverse complement strand
ATATTAAAAATCGTTTTATTTTGATTTGATGAATTGATAGTATAAATAAATTCTAATTCAGTAAATGATGCAGAAGAACAATTGCTTACACAGTTTATTCTTGCGGGATTTGTAAAAAGTTTGTAAATATTTTGAACAGGGGTATATGTTGTTCCTGCTCCAAAATAATAAATTCCAGAAATTATATCAAAATTTGTATAAGATGAGGCAGTATTTCTATATTCGTTCGTATACGCCACCATATCGCTCCCGGTTGCTTCTGTATCATATGTTACATGAGTATATGTTGGAGATCCAGTTAATGTTTGCATTCTTTTCATAACAACTTGTCCATAAAGTAAACCCGTTGAAATATTTGAATACCAAGCCGCCCATTGATATGCACTAGTATTTGTGTCATAAGTATTATAACTTGTTGTCGACGCAGAAGTTGAAGTATCTGATACAGAACCAGATAATACCCCATAAGCATATTTTAAATCAAATGAATCAACAGCAGATGCAGTATTAGTATCATTGGTATAAAAATAGGTAATAAAACCATCATTTGCATTTCCTGCATAACTTGTGAAGATTGTTCTTGAAACAAGATAATCATCATATCCATACCATATTTGCTTTTTATCACTTCGAATGTTACTAGTAATCTTTATCCTGTATGGGCCTGTTTCGTCATTTGTTGTATTTGGAGAACTTCTATCATAACCCAAATAATATCCAGATGTACTCTCATAAGATCCTATTGCAACACAATCAGAATTTGGATTCAATTGTGTCACATTACTATGTGCTTTTGAAATACAATTTGCAGGCATACCAAATTTTCCAGAATTTTCATCTGTAATAATTGAAACATTATATCTTTTTGTTGAAATAACACTATAATTTGTGATTGTTGTTTGACTTACATTGCTTTCTGCAAAACCCGGATCATCAGGGGTAATTGTAACGTTATATTCTTCTCCGATTGTTAATGATTGTATTGATGTCCAATTTCCTAAGCATGCCCTATCTTCAAAACTCCAGTTTTTACATTTCCATAATGTATTTCCTGTAGCCGTCAAAGTTAAAGTTCCGTTTGTAAAATTAATTCCATTTGGATCAAATGCATAAAAATTTGAAAGTTGTTCTTCTTCACTTTGCAAAAGAAATAAAGTATCATAAACAGTGATATTATCTGGGTCATTGTCTATCCTTACAAAATTAGTAAACGTGTCCAATTCGGTTGTATCGAAATCATTTAAAATAATTTTTTTTATTTTTTTATTAATTGGTTCTACAATCAAATTATGTTTCCCTCGAGAAATTCTCCCAAAGTGGGTGGTATTAGTATTATTATATTCTAAATTATCTTCTAAATCATAAATTATCAATGTAGCATTTAATGCTCCAAAAGAACTATTTTCTAATGCAATATTATCTAAAAAAGTGTTATTTAAATCTATTTCAAATTGTGTTTGCTCACTTTGTCCAATTTGATTAAATTCATCAAAACAATCTACTCTCCAAGTATACTTTTGAGAAATTAGTCCATCTATATCAAATGATTGATTTATATTCTTAATAACTGTCGTATTTGTTTGATTATTTAAACTGTTAAATATTAAAGAACAGTTTGTGATGTTATTTACATCAGTAACATTATAAATCAAAGAAATATTTGGCTCATAAAATATAGACAAATTTTCCGGATAAATCTGCATTACAATTGGGGCGATAGTATCATTAATCCAAAAATATCTTATTTCAGAATTATTTGTTAAAGTTCCGTCAGAACAATTTATACTCCAATTATGGTATCCATAAGAAATTCCATTAATCAAAAAATTTGTTAACGTATTATTTTGACTTGAACTGTTCGTTTGATTCAAAATATCATCAAGATAAATTGAACAATTCAAGGTTAAATTTAAATCATCTGTTGCTGTAAAATTAAAATTAATATTCTGAGTATTATTAAAAGTTGCAAGATTTGTCGGATTGCTTAAAATTATTTGAGGGGCCCGATTTATTTGAAGAGTAGTTACATTTAAAATTTTTATATCGGAAACATTCCATAAATTGAAAGAATCATTTGCATAAATTCTCCAACCAATTATTCCGCTAAAAGAACTATTTTGCCAAGTATAATTACTCCAATTTGTTATTCCTATCATTGAAACAGGTGTTTTATTTACCCAACTTCCTGTTTCATTTGTTGATAAAATAGAAGAAGATAAATTTATATCATCTGTCCAATAAACACTTAATTCTACGGTTTCGGTATTTAACATTGTTGAAACATTTGATAATGCATTGCTCCATTGCGGATTTTGATTATTGCTATATGTTACATTAAAATAAAACACATCCCAAGTTATTGTATATGTTGTTGGTTGACCAGAACCCTGATTATGTTGAACTTCTGATTTTGCTAATGCTCCTATCGCACTATTCCCAAAGAAATTATCACAAGTCCAAGATTCAGATGCAGTAACATTATTACAATAAATTGAAGAAGGTTCAGATGTTGTTGGACAAGTTGAATTTATAACTGTATAACTTGCTCCGCCATTTGCATCAACAGAAATATCACAATTTTGAATTGCTGCATTACTTGTCCATCTTTTATAACAAAACATTACATTTGTAATTGAGGCACAATCTATAACACTAACATTTGTTGAATTTATTCTTAATCCAGCCCAATAATTTGATCCCGTAGATTTTTTTGTTGTGTGTGTTTCATAGGTTATATCATCATCAAATAATGCGATTCCAGGATATGAATTATCACAAGCATTTCCCCATAATCCAGAAGATGCCGCATTATCTTCGGCAACACAATTTGAAATTTGCATTTGTGCAAAAGCAGGATCTTCAGGAGTTAAAATAATTGAATATTCTTCTCCAACAATTAAATCTTGAACTTTTACCCATTCTCCAAAACATTTTTGTTCTGTAAAATTCCAATCCACACATTTTAATAAAATTTCTCCGACTGCTATTCCAGTTACAGTTGCTTCTGTAAAATCAAATTCGTTAGGATCAATTGCATAAATCTGGATAAACTCCGGATAATCTTCAATATTTGGATAATCAATTGATAAAAATTTATTGATTTGTTTATCAATCTTAATTTTATCAAAAACAATCTTTTTTATTAGAGAATTGTCCGGAGTTATTTCTAGAAGATATTCGCCTTTTTTGATTTTGGGTTGTTCATCAAAAGAATTTATAGAAAGTTTATTTTTTTCTTTATTTTCTTTTAAATTATCCAAATCAAAAATTTCAGTTGTAGCGTTTATCGTTTCGTTTTCAGAATTTTTAATTTCCAGATTAACATTATATTTCGGGATATTTCCAAAACCAATAATTTCATTTCCAATTTGTAATTCAAAATATTCTTCAGAATTAAAATTATTAATTTCAACATATTTAATTTCATCTTTTTGAATTTTTTCTTTTTCCAAATCCAAATTATTTTCAAATTCATCTTCTTCTGGATTCAAAATTATAATTTCTTGATTTTTATCAGAATCTTGTGAAATAAAAAAGATTAATTTTTCTTTAGTTTTATTATATGTTAAATTTTCAATATTTACATTTATTTCAGAATCATCTTGAATTAACTTATATTCAAATTCTACAGAAGCGTTTGAAATATTTGTTTCATTAATTAAACTTTCATTAAAAATATTAAAACATACAAAATTTTCACAATAATCGATTGTTGATTCGTTATTATCCTCACAATTTTTATCAAATAAACAAGTTTCATTATCTCCATCAATAAAAACTATTGTTTTATCAGATGAAAGTATTTTTCCATCATAAATTAAAGAAATTTCAAATTCTTTTTCTCCGGGTATTTCTGATGAAAGATTTAATGATTCTATAGAAAATGAAATTGAGGTACTTTGATTCATTAAATATTCTTCACCAAACCCATATTCAATTTCAGAATAATCTGTCGTATACACATTGCATTCCTGATTACATCCTTGTTGAATGATTGAATCTTCCAAATATTTTTCATCCGCAGTCATTACAGAACCTTCAATTAAAGAAACTGTTTCTCCCTCTAATAAATGCAAAATAAATGTTTCGGTTGAAGAACATCGTGCATCAACTACTCTTCCTAATTCAGAATCATAAAATAAAATATGTCTTAATGGTTTTCGGGTAAATAAATTTCTAGTTGATAATAAAACTTTTTCATTATCCGAAGTTTCTTTAGTAGATTCAATTACTGTTCTTTGTTCAAAATTAGAAACAATTTCTTCTTTAACTGTTTCTGTTTCTTTTGTTTCTTCACTTTCATCATCCCCCCCAATTGTTGTATCGCCGATATTTGTAATCTCCTTAGTATCTGCAGTATCAGAAAGTTTATCATTTTGAGAAGTATCTTCGGATGTTGTAATTGTTTCGGGAGTTGTTATATCTTCGGCGGTTTCTGTTGAAGATGTATCTTCTTCATTTATTGGGGTTGTTGTTTCGGGGGTCGTATCATCGGGTGTTTCTTCCTCGATAGTTGGTTCATTAGTATCAATTATTCCTTCATCATCAGAAATCTCAGTTTCTTCCACTGGTTCTATTGGATTTATTGGTTCAATTATTGGTTCAATTATTGGTTCTTCAGATTGAGAATCATTTTCTTCTTCAACTACTGGAATTGTTTCATTAAATCCAATTGCGGTTTCATTTTCCCCTTCAATAATAATTGTTTCATTAATTGTAAAATTATATTCTGCTTGGGTTTCATTATCTTCAACAATTGTTTCATTTATAAAAGTTTGATTATCCTCAATGAAAGTTTGATTTATTATTGTATCATTTAATGTTGTTTGATTTGAGAATGTTTCATTTGTTTCATTTGTTACATTTTCTTTTGGAAATTCTGAAGGAAAAATTCTTAATTGAAAGAAAACATCCGGATAAATTATTTTTTGCCCAAGAAACCCATAACCCTCTCCATTACCTTCTAATTCTGTTCCTTCTAAATAAAATTGCCCTTTTTGTTCTTGTATTTCTAAATTGTTCTCTTGTATAAAATCTTCTAAAGAAATTTCTTTTTCATAATCGCCAAATTTAATTTGAACAATTGTTTCTTTAGGAATTAATTCACCTTCTTTAAGAATCAGATTGTAAGTTCCAGAAATAGTTTCTCCAATTAAAAAAGAATTTTTATCCACAGATAATCTCGAACCAGTTAAAACAAAAACATTGAAAAAAATAAATAGGGATATAACAAAAAATATCGTTGCTAAAACAACTTTTGGAGTATTAAATTTTGCAAATTTTTGTTTGTTTAAAAACATATTTTATAACCTCTTTTAATCAGACATATCTCTACAATTAATAAAGCTACAACCGATATAAAATTTAATCTTTAGGGGTTTAAAAAGGTTATCAAAATAACATCACGAGACTATTAAAACCAGATTAAAAGAGTTATTAGAGAGATGTTTAAATAATTAAAATTTAGTTTTATCCCAAAATATTTAAAAACCGTTAACTCTTATTTTTCTAAAAGAGGAGAACATGAATAAAAAATTTAATTTGTTTATTATATTGATAAGTATGATGATTATTATCCTTTTTTCTGCGCTAACTCTTTCTTTTAATTTAGTTTCTGCTCAATCAACACAACATGGAATTAATGGATTGGTGTTAGATGCATTAGATAAAACTTCTGCAAATGGAGCAGATGTAACATTTCAACTTTGTTATAGCAATGGTACAATTAAAAATTTGAATAATCTAACGGATATTGTTGGAGAAAGCGGATTATCCAACGAGTCTAATTGGTATTCCCAAGATGCAAATAATTTTGGAAGCCCATATTGGAAAGAAGGGGATATTGTCAAAATATTTATTTATCAAGATAACTTGCATTATGCAGAAACCGAAGTAACTTTGAATGCTATTGGAAATAATCAAGCACCAACCACTATGCTAAGTGGGGGATGTGGAGACGGATACTGTAATTTATTTTTAAACGAAAGTTCTGCAAATTGTGCAGAAGATTGCTGTTATTGTGGGGACGGAATTTGCGATTTAATTTGTAATGAATCTTTTTTAAATTGTGCAATGATTTGTAATTCTGAAACAGGAATTTGTGCAGGAGATTGTGTTACAACTTGTGGAAATTTACTATGCGAACCATTACTTAATGAGACATTTATTACTTGCCTGGGTGATTGTCATTGTGGAGACGGAATTTGTCAACCAGAATTAAATGAAACAAGGTTTACCTGCATGACTGATTGCGGTTGCGGGAATGGATTATGCGAATCATTACTTAATGAAACTTTTTTATCTTGTCCAAATGATTGTTTATGCGGAAACGGAATTTGCGATTTAAATGAAAATTTTGCAACTTGCTTTTTAGATTGCCCAAATATTACTTGTGGGAATGGATTATGTGAAGAAGGAGAAACATTATACAATTGTCCTGGTGATTGTGCGGGGCAATGTAATAATAATACTCTGTGTGATTTTGGAGAAACATTTTTATCTTGTCCTACAGATTGCACATTATTGACTTGCGGAAATTCTATTTGTGATAAAAATGAAAACGAAGAACTTTGCCCAACAGACTGCAATCCGGTTGTTTGTGGAGATAGAATTTGCGAAATAAATAAAGGAGAGAATTATAAAAATTGCCCATTAGACTGTTATAAGGGAATTGCAAAATGTGGGGATAAAAAATGCGAATATGCGGAAAATAAAGACAATTGCTGTTTAGATTGTGGATGCAAGATATTTGAAAATTGTGCAAAAAATAAATGTGAAAAATTCCCTTGCTGCTTATTTGGAATTTGTTATAATTTTTTAGGGATTTGCTGGTATTTATGGATTTTAATTATTTCTGCATTAATTGGAATATACAAATTTAGACATAAACTCTTCAAGAACAAAAATATAAATTCTTTAAGAACAAAAAAACAAATATCCCAAAAAATTTAAAAAAATAAACAAATTTTGATAGTTTTATCTCTATTTCTCGTCGACAAAATCAAGGGAAAGGTTTTTAAAGACTAATTTATTGATATAATTATCGTCAGTGATAAGAGGTTATTGCGACGGTAAATAAATTTTTTATAATTTATTTATATTATTTTATAAAAATGGCAGAAGAAAATAAAAAAGAAATAGAAAAAGAGTATAACGCAAATACAATAAAAGTTCTTAGTGGTTTAGAGGGAGTAAGAAAACGTCCTGCCATGTATATTGGTTCTACAGGGAAAGATGGATTACATCATTTAGTTTATGAAATCTTAGATAATTCTATTGATGAAGCATTAGCCGGAGTTTGCAACAAGATTAATCTTATAATCAGAAAAGATGGAAGTTTAAGTGTTGAAGATAATGGAAGAGGGATTCCAGTAGATATGCACCCGGTTTATAAAAAAAGCGCGATGGAAGTTGTTTTAACAATGTTACATGCAGGAGGAAAATTTGAACATAAAGCATATATGATTAGTGGAGGATTGCATGGAGTCGGAGTAAGTGTAGTAAATGCTTGTTCTGAATGGATGACTGTTCAAGTAAAAAGAGACGGAAAAATACATGAACAAAAATTTTCTAGAGGAAATGCAACTGGCCCAGTAAAAATAGTTGGAAGTTATTCAGGGGATACAGGAACAACAGTAATATTTAAACCAGATCACGAAATTTTTTCAGTATTGAAATTTGATTTTGATACTCTTCAGATGAAAGTAAGAGAATTAGCTTTCTTAAATCCAGGAGTAGAAATTATTATCAAAGACGAAGAAACAGAAAAAGAAGAAAAATTCAAGTATGAGGGCGGATTAGTTGAATTTGTTAAATGGCTTAACAGAAATAAAAATCCATTGCACAAACCAGTATACTTTAAGAAAAAAGAAGAAATTGCAATTGTTGAAATTTCCATCCAATATAATGATTCATATTATGAAAATATTTTTGGTTTTGTAAATACTATAAATACAACCGAAGGGGGAACACATATTACCGGTTTCAAAACAGCATTAACAAGAGTGATTAATGATTATGCTGTAAAAACAAATTTGGCTAAAGATATCAAGATTGAAGGAGAGGATGTAAGAGAAGGATTAACTGCGATTGTAAGTTTAAGGATGAAAGATCCACAATTTGAAGGACAAACAAAAACCAAATTAGGAAATTCAGAAATAAAAGGATATATTGATTCAATTGTAACAGAATCATTATCCCAATACTTACAAGAAAATCCAAGTGTGGCAAAAATAATTGTTGGAAAAGCAATAGATGCTGCCAAAGCAAGATTAGCTGCAAAAAAAGCAAAAGAATTAGTTAGAAGAAAAAATTCTTTAACCTCTGGAGGGCTTCCAGGAAAATTAGCAGATTGTTCTAGCAAAAAATTAGATGAAACAGAATTATATTTAGTAGAAGGAGAATCTGCAGGGGGCAGTGCAAAACAAGCAAGAGATAAAGAAACTCAAGCAATCCTCCCATTAAAAGGTAAAATTCTTAATGTAGAAAAAGCAAATCCTCATAAAATATTTTCAAATGAAGAAATTGTTACTCTTACTTCGGCTGTTGGAACAGGGATAGGAGAAACTTTTGAAATAGATAAATTAAGATATGGAAAAATAATTATTATGGCAGATGCAGATGTAGACGGACAACACATCTCTACATTATTATTAACATTCTTTTTTAGATTCATGCCAACATTAATTGAACATCGAAGAATATTTATTGCAATGTCTCCCCTTTACAAAATAAGAAAAGGACAAACAGATCATTATGTTTATTCAGATGAAGAATTAGATAAATTATTAAAAAAAATTGGCGGGAATCCAGATGTTCAAAGATTTAAAGGACTTGGAGAAATGAACCCACAACAACTTTGGGATACAACAATGAATCCCAAAACAAGAAAATTAAAAATGATTTGTGTTGAAGATGCAGTTGAAGCAGACCAATTATTTAATATACTGATGGGAGAACAAGTTGAACCTAGAAAGAATTTTATAATAGAACATGCAAGAGAAGCAAACCTAGATATTTAAAAAAATAAAAAAGAGAAAAAATAAAATTGAAAAAGATATAATCAAAAATGACAAACGAAATTGTAAAAAATAATCAAAAAAAATTAGAAGAATTAAATATCCAATTTGAACATCTTGAATTAGAAAACGAAGCACACAATATTGCAGAGATAAAATCTTTAATAAAAAATCAAACTCCAACAGATAATCAAATAACCAAAACAATTATTATGATTTCTGATGATTGCCCAATTGTAATCTTAATTCCAGGAGATAAAAAAATTGATTTTAGAAAATTAAAAGAATTTATCAAAGCAGAAAATATGAGAATGGCAGAATATGACGAAGTTGAAAAAATTGGCAGTGTTGGAGCAATTTTTCCATTTACTTTAGAAATTAATGTTTATATTGATAAAAAATTAATAGAAACCAAAAAAACAATAATTAATATGGGAACACTTAAAGATTATGCGATTATAAATGGTAAAGATTTTGAAAAAATAAATAATTTACAAATCGGAGATTTTACTTAAAATGGTAGAAGAAAATAAAAAAGAAATAGAAAAAGAAAAGGATAAAGAAAGTATAGTAGATAAAGAAAATACCGAAGAAAAAGAAATTTCTATGAGTCATATTTCTGAAAAAGAAACAGTTATCGATACAAAAATAGAAGATGAGATGGAAAGATGTTATATCAATTATGCCATGTCGGTAATTGTATCCCGAGCAATTCCTAGTATGGAAGATGGATTAAAACCTGTTCAAAGAAGAATTCTTTATGCTATGCAACAAATGGGTTTAAGATCAAATACCCAAACAAAAAAATCCGCAAGAATCGTCGGAGATGTAATTGGTAAATACCATCCACACGGAGATGTTGCAGTTTATGAGGCAATGGTAAGAATGGCTCAAGATTTTTCCCTGAGATATCCATTAGTTTATGGTCAAGGAAATTTTGGTTCAATCGATGGAGATCCACCTGCCGCATATAGATATACTGAAGCAAAATTAAGTGCGATTAGTGAAGACATTCTAACTGATTTAGATAAAAAAACAGTAAAATTACTTCCAAATTTTGATAATTCCTTAACAGAACCAGAAATTCTTCCTGGAAAAATTCCAAATTTATTAATTAATGGGGCACAGGGAATTGCCGTTGGAATGATGACTTCAATCCCGCCACATAATCTAAATGAAATTTGCGATGGAACAATTGCATACATTAAAAATCCAGAAATAGAAATTAATGAACTTATGGAAATAATTCCTGCTCCTGATTTTCCAACTTATGGTTCTTTACAGAAAGACGGTGTTGAAGAAATGTATAAAACCGGAAGAGGAAGTTTTTTAATGAGAGGAAAATTAATGATTGAAGAAGAAAAAGAGAGAGAAAGAATCATAATCACCGAACTCCCATATCAAGTAAACAAGGCAGAATTAATTAAAAAAATTGCATCACTTGTTCAAGAAAAAAGAATTGAAGATATTTCAGATATTCGAGATGAATCCGCAAAAGAAAAAATAAGAATTGTTTTATTTTTAAGAAAAGGCGGAAATTCTAAATTAGTAATCAATAAATTGTATCATTTAACCGAACTTCAAGGAAAATTTAATGCAATTATGCTTGCATTAGTTAATGGTCAACCAAGAGTCTTAAATTTAAAAGAAATGATTGCCCATTACGTTGTACATAGAAAAGAAATAATCAGAAAAAGAACACAATTTGATTTAAACGCTTCAAAAGATCAAGAACATCTTTTAGAAGGACTCATGGTTTGTTTAAAAAATTTAGATAATATAATTAGTTTAATCAAAAAATCTAAAGGTTCAACAGATGCAATTGAAGGTTTAATGTCTAATTTTAAATTAAGCCAAAAACAATCTCAAGCAATTCTTGAAATGAAATTACAAAAACTTACGGTTTTAGAACAAGACAAGGTAAAAAAAGATTATGAAGAAACAAAAAATAAAATTAAAGAATTAGAAGAAATTCTTTCAGGAGATAAAAATATTCTTGAAATTATTAAAAAAGAATTAATGGAAATAAAAAAGAAATATGGTGATGAAAGAAGAACAAAAATAGTAGAGAGAGTAAAAGAAGTAAACGAGATAGATTTAATAAAAAAAGAAGAAGTTGCTGTTATCTTAACTTCTAAGGGATATGTTAAAAGAATGTCGTTATCTAAATATCAAGAACAAAGAAGAGGGGGGAAAGGAGTTACCGGAGCAGATTTAACAACCGGTGATTTTATACAAAATGTTTTTGTTTGTTCAACACATGATTATTTATTATTTTTAACAGAAAGAGGAAGAATGTATTTAGTGAAAGCATATGTAATACCTGAAGCAGATAGATATGCTAAAGGAAAACCATTAGTTAATCTTCTTGATGTAAATGAAAAAATAAAAACAACAATCCCAATAAAAAATTTTAATGGGGGATTATTTATTATAACTGAAAAAGGAATTGGAAAAACAATTGATTTATCTTCATTAGCAAAGATAAGGCAAAGCGGAGTAAGAGTAAGTTCTCTTCCAAATGATGATTTTATTGTAGATGCAAAAATAGTAAACGATAAATCCGAAGCAATAATTGCTACGAAAGAAGGAACAGCCATAAGATTTCCTGTAAAAGAAATAAGAACAATGGGGAAAACTGCCTATGGGGTTACTGCAATTAGATTGGAAAAAGAAGATAAGGTTGTAGGATTAGAAGTATTTGATTCAGAAATATTTGAAAAAGCAGAAAAAGAAAATCAACAAGATTTAACAATATTAACTATAACTGAAAAAGGATATGGGAAAAGAACATTTATCCAGGATTATAGAAAAACGCATCGTGGAGGAAAAGGAGTAATCAATATTAATACCTCTGATAAAAGTGGAAATGTTATTGGAATACAAGTTGTAACAAAAGAAGATGGATTAATCATTACAACAGGAAAAGGAATGGTTATTCGTGTTCCAATTTCAGATATTAGAGAGATGGGGAGAAATACTCAAGGGGTCAGAATCATAAAAATTTCAGACCAAGATATTGTTACAGATGTTGTAAAGGTACAAAATGAATAAAAAAATAGATATAAATATCCTTATTTCTAATTATTTATACAAAAGAGAAAAATGAAAACATACACTATTTCAGTAAATAAAAATAAATGTTTGGGTTGCGGAGCATGCACAAATATTTCAAAAAATTTTAGGCTAGATAAAGAAGGGAAAGCAACAGTAAAGAAAAAAGAAATTTCTGAAAAAGAATTACCTGAAAATAAACAAGCTCAAAACATCTGCCCTGTTGGTGCAATTATAATAAAATAATTTTAGTTTATTCAATAAAATATTCAAATGTAAATTAGATTAAAATGAATAAAAATGGAATGTCTGGAATTTTAATAGCATTAGGTATTTTAGGCTTTATTTCTTTAGGATTTTTTTTAGGAAACTACAATCAGAATATTAATGGGAATGTCATTTCTGGAATGAGTATCTCTGAAATACAAAATAAACTTTCTGGATTGGAAAAAACTATGCAAGAAAACGAAGAGTTGATTAATCAGTTAGAAAATTCAGAATTAAAAGATCAAGAAAAAGAAGAATTAATTGAAAAATTAAAAAACGAAAACATAGAATTAAGAAAAACGATATTAGAAGTAATCAATATGATGGCTCAAGAAATGGCAAATTTAAATTCTGAAATTTCTTCTAGCCCTTCTCACAGCTCAAGTAGTTCTGATGATAGTGATGATGAAGATTATCAAGAACCAGCAACAGAAACATGTAAAGCCAAAGGATATGATTGTAATTTAGAATTAGAATATTTTGATCCAATTAGTTGTGTTTGTATTGATCGAAGACCACCCGTAGAAGACGACCCAAAAACAGAGGTAAATTAAAATGAAAATATCTTTATTTTTTTGATATAATTCTATAATTAGTTCAATTTAGTTTCCCAAAACATCAAGAAAATAATTAAGGAATAATTTCTGGTCCAGAAAATTGTTCATATTCAAAATCTTTTTTTGAAACTTTTTTATTTTGAATTTGTTCATTTATTTTTGGCAGAATATTTTTGATAGAATCAATTAAATTTTTAATGCTATTGCAAATTAATTCTTGCCCTTCTTTGGGCCATAATTCTGCATAATTTGAATATAAACATCTGCCACCGCAAATATCTTTAATCTCACAATTTAAACAAAAATTTTTTATGGATATTCTTTTAAGTTTCTTGGGATTTTCTTTTTTAATATTTCCAACACAAACATCAAGAATATCGAACATAATTGGGCATGCTGAAATTTCTCCATTTTGTGCGATAGTATAATTTGCATACCCTGAACCACATTGCAAATCCATTTTTTTACTATTGCAAAGAGCATCAAAAATTCCTAAAAAAGGATAAATTTTTAGAACATTTCCTTTTTTAACTTCATTTAACCAATATTCAACAAGTTTTTTTACTTCAGTATTATATTTTTCAAAAAAAGAGATAATTTCTTTTTTATTATTTTTATAATCATCTTCATAAAATCCTGCGTCAATTTGCCAATGAATTGAATTAAATCCAATATTGGTTAGATGTTTAACACTTTTAAAAATAGAATTATATTTTCCAGAAGAAGACAAGGTCATTCTTGCAATTATCTCTCCCTTATATCCGTTCTTTTTAATTAAATTAATATTTTGCATAACTTTTTCATAATTTCCTTGACCACGATTAAAATTAGTAATTTTCTTATTTCCATCTATAGAAATTAAAATTTTATCCAATCTATGAATATATTCCTTTGGAAGTTGATTCAAAAGTAATCCATTTGTTTGCAGCATATATCTCGCAGGGATATTATCGATAATTTCTTTTATTTTTTCAATCTCTAATAAGGGTTCTCCCCCATAAAATGTTAAAACAGGATTATTATCTTTACTTATAAATTTTTTTAAATCAACTATAGAATAAGAAATATTTTCAGGCATTGAAAAATTAAATTTAAATTTTTTATTTATCTTATTTCCAGAATCGGCCATACTTTTTTCATAACAATATTTACATTTTGAGTTGCATCTATTAGTTAAAATTAAATGATAATGCATTTTACTCCTTATTCATATCTTAATGCATCTACTGGATTTAATTTGGATGCTCTTTTTGCTGGAGCTAATCCGGAAACCGCTCCGACAACAAAAGAAAACATTAATGCGCCAAAAATTAACCATAATGGAAAAGATATTTTTAATAAATCAGAACCAAGAGATTGTGCTGCTATAATCTCCACTCCCTTTCCCATTAAAAATCCGAGGATAATCCCTAAAACCCCGCCAATCAATCCATAAATTCCAGATTCAATTAAGAAAATTAATAAGATATCTGAATTTTTTGCACCAATTGCTTTCATTATTCCAATTTCTCTTGTTCTTTCTAAAACTCCGGTGAACATTGTATTCATTACACCTATTCCCCCAACCAATAGAGAAATTGCTGCAATTGCAATCAAAATGGCAGTTAATATTCCCAAGATGCTTCCTGTTTTTTCAATAATATCCTGGAAAGTTATAACTGAAAAAGTTTCTTCTCCTTCTTTTTCATTTCGATAATCCCTTAATTTATCTTTAATATCTTCTACAGTTTTATCTAAATCTTTTTCAGATTTTACTTTAACAACAATCATATCTAATTTCTTTTCTTTAGAAAAAATTTCTCTCGCTTTATCTAATGTAATATCTATTTGCGCATCCTCTTTGGGATTTCCAATTTTAACAATGGTTCCAATTACTTTAAACTCTTTTCCTTCAATATAAATTTTATCTTGTACTTCAACAGAATCATCAAAAAAATCCCCTTGTTTTAAAGAATATCCAATATTGGCATCATAATTTGAATCTTTTTCTATTGCTGAACCTTTTTCTATTTTAAAACTAGTAATCTGATTAAAAATTTCTTTGGATTCATCCATCGGCATGCCAATAACAATAGTATATTTTGTTTCATCTTTAAATTTAATTCTTGCAGAACCATAAACATACCCGCCGGCTAAGTCCACATTTTGAACTTTCTTTATAATCTCTAAATCATTATCGGTTAATTCAGAAGATGAAGCCATTCCAAGACTAGAAACAGAACCTTCTCCAGGAGAAATTAAAATTTTATCCGTTCCCATAGAAGATAATTGCTCTTTAATTGAATCATTTAATCCTTGACTTAACGCAATTAAAACAACAACTGAAGCGATACCGATTAAAATTCCAAGAATTGTTAAACCACTTCTTAATTTTCTTCTTCTAAATGTATTCAATGTAAAACTAATGTAATTCTGAATCATTATTATTTATCAAAGCAAACGATAATTAAATAATCTTTAATTATTTTTAATTATTTATTATTTCTTACCAAAAAATTTCTTTATTTTTTGCTATTTAATTTTGCCTTTTTATGTTTGTTATATAACATCCCACCGACAATAACAATTATCCCAAAGAGTATCCATCCAAACAATGGATTTGGTTTAACCCCATATTCTGTAGCAGATAAAACTTTTAATGCAACTTGAAGATTCTCGTTATGCAAATTTCCTGTAGCATCTCTATAAGAGATTATAAAATTTAAAGGAATTATTTTATTTCTTGAATTAATCTTTAATTTAAAATCAATAGTCTCTGAATTATCGGAATCAACACTTCCGATATATAATCTTTCAGAAGAAAGAATATCATAATCTTTTGATTCTTGCAATATGACATCAAAATATTTTAAATCTGTTAATCCCTTATTTATAAATTCTACGGAAACTGCTCCAAGTTTATTATCTGAATAAATTGTAGTTGATTCTATAACAGCATAAATATCTAAATCAGAAGCGATATTGATTGTAACTGTTCCTTCTTCTTCATATTCTTCACCAAGTTCGTCTGTAAATTTTAAAGTAAAGGGAATTTTAAAAACTCCACCAGTTGAATCAGGCATTGCTAAAATATCAAAAGTTATTTCACCTGTTTCATTTGCATTTATTCTTCTTATTTTCTTTTCTGTAACACCACCATAAGGAGCAATATTTTCATCAGAAAAGTTCAATTTCAAGGAAATATCTTTCATTGAAGAATCTGCCAAATTTTCAAAAACAAATGTTAATTTTGCCTTTTCCCCAGGAGAAATGGGACTAGGATCTGTAAATGCAGAAAGAATATTTAAAGTTGGATATCTAGTTTGGGTTCGAATATCAATTTTATGAACAAACCAAACTTCTCTTTCAGGATTTCCAGAACACCAAACTTCTAAGATATTATCTCCTTCAACAGCATTTTCATCAACTCTTAAATCCACATCAAAAACAAATTGTTGATATGCTCTTAATTTTCCATAATTATAAACTCCTGATTCGGTTTCTCTTAAAGTGAAGGGATAACTTGGCATAATCTTACAGGTTGTATTCTCGGATTCAGTATCGCCACGATTTTCCACTTTTATCCACAAAGTAAAATATTCACTTGGTTCAACAGGGTAAGGTTCATATTTTAAAGAATATACCACCAAATTTGAACCAGAAGCATATTCAATTGGAACTAAAGAGTTATTTATTTCTATAGCCGAAACTAAATTTACCCCCGATATCAAAACAATAATACTTAAAATGAGTATTAAAAACACACCAAAAAATATTTTTTTAAAATTATTTTCTTTTTTCATTTTTTTATATCCCCTTCCATATCTCTTTTTTCTTTTTATCTCTTTTTTCTTTTTATCTCTTTTTTCTTTTTTTATAATTATTTATGATTAAAAGGGTATTTAAATTTTATTCTTTAATTTAATAATTTTTTTTAATTTCAATAATTTTTCCGTCTTTAACCACGATTGTTTTTTTAGCATGTTCAGCAATATCTTCTTCGTGCGTAACTAAAACAATTGTTTTTCCTTCTTTATTTATTTTATCAAATATCTCCATGATTGCATGACTTGTTTTAGTATCTAAATTTCCAGTAGGTTCATCTGCTAAAATAATCTTAGGATTATTTACTAATGCTCTTGCAATTGCTACTCTTTGTTGTTCTCCACCAGAAAGTTGCTTTGGAAGATGATTCACCCTATGTGCCATTTCAACTAAATCCAACATTTTTTTTGCTCGTTCTATTTTTTCTTTTTGTGAAATATTATTTTGAAAATTCATTGGAAGCATTACATTTTCTAAAGCAGTCAGAGTATTAATCAAATTAAATGATTGAAAAACAAAACCAATTCTGTTTCCCCTAATTTTTGCAAGTTCATTTTCAGACATTTTTGAAATATCTAAATTATCAAATAAAATTTTTCCCTTTGTTGGAAAATCTAAACATCCTAAAAGATGCATAAATGTAGATTTTCCAGAACCTGAAGCCCCACGAATAGCAAAATAATCTCCTTCTTTTATTTGCAAATCTACCCCATTTAATGCATTAACCAAAACATCTTCAATTTTATAAATTTTATAAACATCTTTTAATTCCATCACAATAATCTTTTTTTCTACTTTTGACAAATCCTCTTTTGGTTTCATACAAAATAAAAAAGATGCTAATTTAAAAATGTTCGGATAATCTAATTAACTTTAAAAAAATTGTCGTAAAAATTTAGTATTAACTAAGAAATAGTAACTATTCAAAAGATTTAAAAGCATACAAAAATTTAACAAATAATGGGATTAAATGGAAATAATGGGCATAATGGAATTAACGGAGATCATGAAAAAAAACCGTATATGATCGTTTCAATTAGTGGAGAGGATATAAAAGCAGACAAAGGCATTGGTTTTGCAATTAAACAATCTATTCAGGCATATATTGACAATTACGGTCTTGATGCACAAGTACGTTTAGAGGAAAAAAGTTCAAACAAATTTAATTTATTTTTATCAATATATTACAATCGAACATCTTTTGATTTTATTAATTTTGAAAAATATATCCAAGAAAGTGGAAGATTACCATCCAATATAAAAAAGATTCCAGAAATTATTGTAAAACCATTACCTTGTAATTCTGAAATTATTTTAACTCCTGAAGAATCAGATAAAAAATATACTTTCTATCTCAAAAGAATTCAAGACTTGGAAGGAGAATTAACAGAAGAAAAAAAGAAATATGACCTGCAAGAGGAAATTAATCAAAATTCAATTCAAGAAAAAAATGAATTATTTTTAGAGAATACTAAATTAGAAAAAATTTTGCAATCATTAGATAAAGAAAAAACCACCGAACACAATTTATTAAGGGCAATAACCAAAAATGTTTTACCTGCACAATCTTCTTTTTTAAAATCTGCCTCAGACGATTATGAACTATTACAAGAAAATAATGATTTAAAATTATATTTTCAAAAAAACGAAAAACTAGTGGAATATTTTGAATATATTAATTATAAATTTGATTTAACTCTTCAAGACAACCAAGAATTAGAAAAATGTCTTAAAGAGATTGCAGAATATAAAAAATGGAATGAAACCCCTAAAGGAATTGAATTAGAAAGAAAAAGAAAAGAATTAGAAACAGATACCCAAATTTTAAAAAAAGCCCAAAGAGACGGAGCAAGCATTAGTTTAATTGAATCTATGGAAGAATCATTGAAAGAAAAAGGAGAAACATTTGAAAATTTAGACAAAAAAATTAAAGAAACTAAAAACTGTTTTGAAAAACTTTCAAAATATTCGAAAGAAAAAGAAAGAATAAACAAAAATTATTCTTATTTTAATGAAATAATTGAAAGAACAGATAAAAGAAGAGAAAAAAATGCGGAAATTTCAATTATTTTATTAGCTGAAAAGAAAACAGAAGATGAAATAAAAATATTTTTTCCAAATGGTGAAGATAATATTTTTTCTAAAAAATTAAAAAATAATATAAAAGAATTAATGTCCTATACTGATTTAAAATTAGAAAATAGAGAAGAGACTAATCAGTGTTATATCTGGAATTTTAAAATTTCTGAAAAAACAATTCAAGTTTATGGTGAAGACAACAGAGAAATAAAAAAACAAATAAAAAAAATAGAACAAAAAGATTTAAACAAAATGAATACCAATAAAAAAAATTTTAAAGAGAAATATAGTCATTTAGAAGATGAAGTTTTATTAGCTTTTGGAATAAAAACAAAAATTTATCATCTAAATCTAAACCTTAATGTTGAGAATTTGGAGTTATGATAGAATGCCCATAACTTATCTTTTAAATGCAATTACTCCGTTAGAATTTTTATCATAAATCACATTCTTAAAACCGGCTTCTTTTAATCTCCTTTCAATTTTAAGATAAAGTGGTTTTTTATCAGAAAGCTTTCCGGGATTTGGAGCATAATGCCACAATTTTCCCCCACGTTTTAAAACTCGAAACATTTCCAAATAAAATTTTGGCTGATATAAATCCACTGCAAAAATAAATGTTGGAGGGTCATGAATGATTGTATCAAAATAATTTTCTTTAAATTTTTTAATTTCTTCACCCACATCCGCATTAATTATTTCTATTTTTTTATTTTCAAATAAATCAATACTAGCAGAATTTAATTTTACAATTTTTAAAACATTTAAATCTTTTTCAATAGTAATTACTTTTTTCACATCTTCTTTTTTAGCAGAATAAATAGCAGTATATCCCAAACCCATACAAGTATCTAGAACAAATCCTTTAGGATTTGCAGAATTAATCTTTCTATTTGTATCTTCTAAAGGATCAATACCCGTATACCTATGCATAGGAACTCCAGATATTTTCAAAGTTGGAATTGTGTTTGTAGGATATAATTGATAAAACAAATTTGTATCTTCAGAAAAAAATTGAATTTTCTTTTCTTTATTCTTTTTGGATTTCATGATATAATTTAAATTTTCTAGCGTGAAGGGGGTGAGTTAATGATATACATCTTAGGGAAAGGTGACTTATTATGGAAAACCGTAGGTTGTCATATAATATGCTCCCACCGGGATTCGAACCCGGGTCCCAGCCTCTCTTCAATTTTTGGTTGCTGGATTCATAAAAACCTGCTGGAGGTTTTTATTTTGAAAGGGCTGTATCCTTGGCCTCTAGACTATGGGAGCCAAAAGACATTTTCTATAATTAATTATAAAAAAATCCTTTTAAAGCTTTTGTATTTTAAAGAACATTAGAAACAATAATTGTTCAAAATTGATTATGCACTAATGGATAAACCGTTTTTAAAATAGGAATATATTTCTCTAACAAATTTGGATCAAATCTTTTTCTAGAAGAATTTTGCAATTCATTAATCGCTTCATTGAGAGAAAGCCCTTTATGATATGGCCTATTTGAACAAATTGCATCAAAAGAATCTACAATTGCAATAGCTCTTGCTTCAATGGGAATATCGGTTTGAGATATTTTATCTGGATAACCCTGCCCATCCCAATTTTCATGATGATATCTTGCAATATTTAAGATTATTTTTTCAGTGATATTATTTTCTACTAAAAGTTCATAACCTTTTTTTGCATGTTCTCTAACCGGATTTCCTTTAGAAATAAATTCTCCTTTAGCAGACAAATATTTATCATTAATCAAAATTTTACCAATGTCATGAAGCTGTGCTGATTCAATAAATAAATATTTATTTTCACTATTTATTTTTAATTTTCTAGAGATTTCTTTATCTAAAAGGAGATAAGAAACATAACTTTTTACTCTTTCAGAATGTCCCTTCATAAACTCATGTTTCTTTTCTAATGCATAATACATTGCTTTCATTTTTTCTAATAATTTATTTTTATTTTGCTCAAGAATCTCTAAATTTGGAGAAAGCATATCCCTAACAATTCTTAATGATTTAATATACTCCATTGAAAATGCATTTGATTTATTACTTATAATTTCAATTGCCCCCAAATTTTTATTTTGCCATCTTAATGGAACAATTAATGCAGAACGCATATCTGAATATTCTCCAACATCCTGATAAAGTGGAATGTATTTTTCTTTATTTTTTGAATCTTTTAAATCTGGAATGTAAATTGTTTCCCCCAATTCTGTCGACTTTCCAATTAATCCTTCACCAAGAATATATTCTAATTTTTTTATTTCCTCACCATATCCCATTGTACTTACTGGAAGAATTTTATTTTCTCGATTTATTAAAAAAATTCCAATTTTTTTTGTGTCTAATGTGTTCCCAATAATTTCTACAATTTGATCTAACTTTTGTTTTATAGATTTTCCTTTTTTTATAGAATAATTTCTTTTGTTAGTTATTAATTCTCTTTCATTAATTAGATCTCCAATTTGAGAACTCATATTAAAAATACGTTCAAGTCCAATAATCTCTTCATTTCTTGTCATTTTTAAATTTTTTAAAAATCAATTTTAAAGTGAGCCCGCAGGGATTTGAACCCTGGACCACTGGCTCTCTTAGGTTTGAGCTATTATCCAATTACGTGATAAGGCCATATAAGACCAGCGCTCTAAACCGGGCTGAGCTACGGGCTCAATTATTTTAGAGAAAATTTAATTTATAAAAGTATTGAATGAAAATAAATTAAAGATGTCTTTTAAAATATATCTTTTAGAATAATAATCTATTAAAAAGAGAAACATTAAATAAGAATATGATTATTGGAATAACTGGAACATTGGGTGCGGGCAAGGGAACAATTGTTGAATATTTAAAACAAAAAAAGAGTTTTGAACATTTTTCTGTAAGGGGCTATTTAGAAGAGATATTAGGAAAAAATGCTAATCGGGAATCTTTAGTAAACAAGGCAAATGAATTAAGAGAAAAATATGGTCCAGATTATATTATAAAACAATTATATGAAAGAGCAGATTCGTCCAAAAAAAATTCAATAATTGAAAGCATAAGAACAGTTGGTGAAATAAATTCATTAAAAGAAAAAAATAACTTTTATTTATTTTCAGTAAATGCCGATGTAAAAACAAGATATGATCGAATAAGCTTAAGAAAAAGTTCTACAGATAACAGAACATTTGAAGAATTTTTGAAAGATGAAGAAAGAGAAATGCATTCAAATAATCCCAATAAACAAAATATTTCAGAGTGTATAAAACTAGCAAATTATTTTTTTTTAAATAATAATAAATTAGAAAATTTATTTTCTAATGTGGATAAAATTGTAACAAAAATAAAAACACCAAATGATCCGGAATTTAGGATATCTAAAGATGAGTATTTCATAAAGATTGCTGCAACAGTAGCAGAAAGATCTACATGCTTAAGACATCATGTTGGGGCAGTGATTATAAAAGACGGAATTATCCTTTCAACAGGATATAATGGGGCAGTTAAAGGAGCAAATAGCTGTCTAGAATTAGGTTGTTTAAGAAATGAATTGAATATCCCATCTGGAACTCGTCATGAAATATGCAGAGCAGCACATGCGGAACAAAATGCAATTTCTCAAGCAGCATATCATGGAAGTAGTATACAAAATTCAATAATTTACTGCACCCATACTCCCTGTATTCTTTGTACAAAATCAATAATTAATTCAGGAATAAAAGAGGTCATAAGTTATATTGATTACCCTGATTCAGATTCAAAAAAGTTATTGAAAGAGGCAGGAATAAATCTAAGAAAAATTTTAAAGCCAGATAATACAATAACTTTCAAAGATTAAAATGGAACAAAATAAATACGAAAAAATAGAAAGAACAAAATGCGAGTATTTAGATAGTATTTTAGGAACTCCATATCCAATTCTGGACAAAGGATTTGTTAGGGTTATAGATTACATGGGAAATGATGAAGCAATTGTTCAAGCAGCAAGAACCTCTTATGGAAAAGGAACTAAAACCAAACTAGAAGATAGAGAATTAATTAGATATTTGATGAGACATCAACATACTAGTCCTTTTGAAATGTGTGAATTAAAATTACACATAAAAGTCCCAATGGATGCGTGGAGACAATGGATACGTCATAGAACCGCAAGTGTTAATGAATATTCAACAAGGTATTCTATTGTGATTGAAGATGTTTTAGAAACAAAAGAAGATGAGTGGAGATTACAGTCAAAAGATAATAAACAAGGTAGTAATGGTTTTTTAAATATTGAAAAAGGATTAATTCTTACAAATAAAGAAAAAGAATTTCATAAAAATGCAAGAGAATTGTATGAAGAAAGAATTAACCTGGGTGTAGCAAAAGAACAAGCTAGAAAAGATATTCCATTATGTAATTATACTGAAGCATATTGGAAAATAGATTTGAAAAATTTGTTACACTTCTTAAGTTTACGAATGGAAGAACATGCTCAAAAAGAAATAAGAGATTATGCAAATTTTATTGGCAATCAGATCGTTTCACAATGGGTTCCATATACTTGGGAAGCATTCAAAGATTATCAATTAGAAGGAATTGCATTATCTAGACAAGAACAAGAAATTATTAATAAAATGTTTTATGATTTAAAAAATAAAACTAAACAAACAGAAAATTTATTAGAAGAATATGGATTTATAAAAAGAAAAGAAAAAGAAATTAAATTTACACAAGAAGGAAAAGAATTTAAAGAAAAATTAAAAAAATTAGATATTTCTAATCATGAAGAAGAATAATGTTCTAAGATGTACAAATTGATTAAATTTTTATATGCTCTTTTTCTAGGTTTAAAATGTTAATAGGGATTGTTGGTAAGCCAAACGTCGGAAAAAGCACGTTCTTTAAAGCGGCAACGCTAGCCGAAGTTTTAATTGCAAATTATCCTTTTGCCACAATAAAAGCAAATCATGGAATTGGATATGTTAAAATTGATTGCATTGACAAAGAATTTAATGTTCAATGTAATCCGAGAACAGGGTTTTGTATTAATCATAAAAGATTTGTCCCTATAGAACTATTAGATGTTGCAGGATTAGTTCCTGGTGCCCACGAAGGAAGAGGATTAGGAAATCAATTTTTAGATGATTTAAGACAAGCGGATGCTTTAATTCATATTATAGATTTATCCGGAAAAACAGATTCAGAAGGAAAACTTACCGAAGATCACGACCCTTGTAATGACGTTAAATTTTTAGAAGAAGAATTAGATTTTTGGTACCTAGGAATTTTAAAGAAAGTATGGGGCGGGTTTTCAAGAAAATTAGAAATAGAACATTCGCAGTTTCATGAACAAATTGCGGTTCAGTTTTCCGGATTAAAAATTGATGAAATACTTGTTAAAAATGCATTAAGAAAATTAGGATATGATCCAGAAAAACCGACACAATGGACAGAATCACAATTATTTAACTTTGCAAGAGAATTAAGAATTCTTTCAAAACCCATGATTATCGCCGGAAATAAATGTGACACTAAAAAAGCAAAAGAGAATTTAGAAAAAATAAAAACAGAATTTCCACATTTAATTATTGTTCCTTGTTCAGCAGAGGCAGAATTAGCATTAAGAGAAGCAACCAGAGATAAATTAATTGATTATATTCCTGGAGAAGATAATTTTAAGATTTTAGATAAAGAAAAATTAAATGATAAACAAAAAGCAGCAATAAATTTTGTTCAAGAAAATATTTTAAATACATATCATAGCACCGGCGTTCAAGATGCATTAAACATTGCAACATTTGAACTATTAAAATACCTTCCTATTTTCCCAGCAGGAGCACATAAATTAGCAGATAAGAATGGAAATATTCTTCCTGACTGCTTTTTACTTCCTTCTGGTTCAACAGCTTTAGATTTTGCATTTAAAATTCATACAGATATTGGAAAAAATTTTGTGAAGGCAATAGACGCAAAAACAAAAATGGCTTATGGAAAAGACCACGTCTTAAAGTATGGAGATGCTTTAGAAATTTTTACCAAATAAATATCTATTCAAATCTATCTAAATTTATCCAAAATAAGATTTGTTTTTCTTTTGAATTGTTTCTTCTTTTATTCTAGATAAAACTTCATCAATAATCTTTAAATCAATTTTTAAATTATTCCAAAAAGAAGAAATTTCTTTAATAAAATCTGCTTCTTTCTTTTCACTATAATCAATATCTAAAGAAATTGCTTTTATCTCAAAAACCATTATTTTTTTGTATATTTTCTCAATTTTTTCTTTCTCTTCAGGAGACAAATTCTTAATTGCTGATAAAAGAAATAAAGGTGCGGATTGGGGAGTTAAAAATAATTCAAATAATCTTAAAAAAGCATTTATTTTCTCATTAATAATTCTTCTAATCTCCCTTAATAAAAAATCTGTTTCATGTCCTTGAAGTTTTTCTATTTCAAAATCTACATTTAATTCTGAAAATTTTGGAAGTTTGTATTTCTTCTCAAAAACAAGATATTCTTTTTTTAAATTATCTAATTCTTTTTTAGTTTTCATTTTTAATAATATTAATAAAAAAATGAATTATTTAAATTTATTCTTTAAAAATAAACTAACCCCTCAGATAAAAATAGGGATAAATAAAGAGAAAGAAGAAAAGAAAGAGAAAGAAGATGAAGAAAAAGAAAAGGAAGAGAAAGAAGAAGATAAAAAAAATAAGGATAAAGATAATAATAAATAAAAAGAAAAAAAAGAAAAGCTCCTGACGAGAATTGAACTCGCGACCCCGTCCTCTTTAGTTATCCTCTTCTTTTAAGGAAGATGACATGTTAGGAAACCTTTGGTTTCATACATTACCAAGGACGTGCTCTACCACTGAGCCACAGGAGCAAATATCCCAAAAACGGGTAACTATTGTATCTTTATAGCCCCACCCG
>CAYUCT010000004.1:0-32800 GCA_964443565.1 Candidatus Woesearchaeota archaeon | reverse complement strand
TGAAAATGTTATTCAATCAGGAATCGTTGGAAGTTTATTATTATGCTCGCAAAATTTTGATAATGGAAAAGGGGTTGTTATGCCGGTTTGTTTAACCGGATTAAATGCTGGTTTGGATGGATTAAATTCTGTTTTGAAATCTGCAAAAGATTGTTTATCTGAACAATTAGAAACTGGAAAAACCGTCGGAATATGCGATGAAATAATGTCTTTATATTTATGTGAATTGCTTTGGAAAGAACTTGACCCATTGATTAGTTTGGGAACACAAGGAATCACAGAAGCATTATCTGGAAATGGTGGGGGAGAATATGCTTTATTCCAAGAATCATTTTCAAATTCGCTTGAGTCATATAGATATTTTACCGAGTCATACGGAGTAGAAACATTCAAATCATTTAAGGCAAGATCGACTTCAGAAATTGGAACAGAAATTTGTAAAAAATATGTGAATGTTGCTTATCCAACACAAGCAGATTTCTTTTCAGAATTAACAGAAGCAGATAGTCCTGTTCAGGCATTTGCATCTTTCCAAGAAATTTCATTAGGCGGTGTAAGTCCTGAAAGCCAGTATAAAGTTTATTATCATATTTATGCTGGAAAAGATCAAGGAGTATTTTATCAAATTTATTTAAAGAGTCCTGCAACTCAAGGATATTATTCTGTTCCAGATACTTATTATGTTAAAAATGGAAATGGCTATATCAATAAAGGAGAATATCTTGCTCAAACACCAGATTTTACTGCCCCTTCAGGATACACAGAAATTTGTATTCGATTAAATGATAAGGAGATTTGTGGTTTTGGGCAAGCAACAACAAATTTTGCAATAGATGAAGTTAGTAATTTATATGTCGAACAGCAATTAAAAAAAGATATAACCAAATCAAGTGATTGTGTTTCTGGTTCTTCTAGTTTAATTCCAGAACCAACTCTGAATATTCAGCAGGCAATAGAATCAATGGAAAATCCAGCATTATATCAACAAGGAATTGTTAGAATTTGTTCTTCTGTAAATCCTGGAGGAACAATTCATTCTGATAATTGGGAAGAAGTAGGATATTGTGATAGCCAAGAAATAAAATGTTGGTTGGATATGAAAAGTGTTAATAATACAATTACTGATTCTGGAATTGAAAAAAGGATTATTGAGACGGTAACTGACGCAAAAACAGCAGTAGAAGGATTGATGGAAACAGGAGGATTTAATACTCCTACGACGACAAAAAATATGCTTAAGGAATTAGAAAATAATCTAATTGGAAATGAAACCCTTTTGAAAAATATTATTGAATATTATAAAATTCAAATTGACGATTATGTTGAGGTAGAAAAGAAAGATAATCCCCCAACTTATGCGCAGATTAAAACCCAATCACAAATAATTTTTAATGCTCAGGGTATCTCTAATGTACTATTAGATTTAGAAAATTTAGAATCAAAAGCAATTGATCAAAAGAATTTAGCATTTGAAGAAAGAGATAGAGCAAGAGCAAAATTATTAATTACTAAAATAAGAGAATTAAAATTAAAGGGTTCTGTTGATTTGCAAACAGATATTTATTGGAATGGTCTGGTTTCTAAATCAGTAGAAACCGGAGAAGAAATTGTTGATGTAATTAGTTTGGAAGATTTTGTTCCGTTTAAAATTTGGCCGATAATAACTTTGGGTGGTAAAAAAGAAGCAGAAGATGCAAAAGCATCTTCTTCGCAAGGTTTAACATTAGATTCGAATAAAATTTTGAATATTAAAATTACACACCATTTTATGAAAATTTTAAGTGATGAACAAATGAAATCGGACGATTATCATTATGTTTTGGGATTAGCAGACGGAGTTATTGAATATTCTGAAAAGAATTTAGTGGAATCCAAGAAGGTAAACAATATGATTTATACTATCATTGTAAAATATAATAATGGGATTTATGTTCAGTACAATAATCTTAATAAAGTGCTTGTTAAAAAAGGAGAACAAGTTTATTTGGGTAAAAAAATAGGAACAGTGTTTTGGAATGATGGGGGCAATATTGCTAACTTTGTTACATCTATTAAAGTTTATACTAAAAAAAATAATAAAGAAATGGTTTATAACCCTCTTTGCTTTTTTAATAAAAGTTTGTTATCTTCATTAAAATATGATGGAAAAATTAGTTTTAATAATGAACAAGAAGTTAATTCATATTTTACAAAAAATTGTGTTGGGTTGTCTTTTATTGAGGGAGCAATTACATCGAAGATAAATTTAGAGGGGGGTGAATGTTATAATCTTTCTATGGATAATGCTTATCGTTTAAATTATCGATATTTCCTTGATGAAAGTGGGAAAGAACAAAAAAGTATGGTTAGTAACGGAGATTTATTTAAATTTAAGGCGGATCAAAATTATATTTATGGGCGATTTATTTCTTCAAACCAAGATATTGCTAAAACAAATATGCAAGATTATAACTTTGAAACATTTAGTAATTATGTAGGAAATAAAAAAATTCAAGGAGCATTTGATGAAGTTAAATTGTTATTTGATGAAGTTAAATTGTTTAAAAAATATACTTATTTGGGATATGGATTCTATTTAAGGATGGATTTAAATGAATTAAATAGCGACGAAGAAATCTATTTACAATCTTTGAAAAAGGTAGATTCTTCTTATTGTTTAAGAGGCGGAGAAACGGTTAAAGAATCTGAAATAACACTTCCGGAAACTTCCCCTGCTTCAACTTTTGAATCCTATTATATCCAAAATGTAGAAAAAATTTCAAATGAATTTGTAGATAGCAATTTAAAATTTGATTGCGGAAGTTTTGCAAGAGCGTTATTAATACGGGTAGCATATAATTACAATCTAGAAAATCCAAAAAATCAAATTTCTTTAAAATGGTATACTAGGGAGAATACTTTTCAAACATTTGATTCAGAAAATATTAAGACTATTTGGAATGAAGATTATACTATCTGCACATTAGCAAAATCTGGAGAATATGGGAGTCAAGCAGCAAATTATAATACTGTTAGTGTAGAAAAAACAAAATTGCAAAATGGAGATTTATTAATTTATCAACCTAATGATATTTCTAAATATTGGCATACCCAGATTATAACTAAATTTCAATGTGATGATAATGTTAATGATAATACTTGTGATATTGGAAATTTTAAACTTAGAATAACTCAAGGAAATTTAAATGATAATTCTGAAACAAAAATAGAACATGTAAGTGTAAATTCTGAAGGATTTACTGCAGATTCTTCTTATGTTTATAATTCTATTAAAGAAGGATATTTAACTTATTTAAATAATTTTGGAGAAGTTAATGGAAGAATTATGTTTGATAATAATCCTAGAAGATGGGATTTTGATAAAATAATTGTTTCTGAAAATTCCAATGCTCAAGATTCAAATACCCAAGAGGATGCAACTTCTGAAAAAATTTCTCAACAAGAAGATAGTTCAAAAGTTAAAGATTGTTCAGATTATAATTCTAATAAAGATCAATGCAATCTTGCAACTGATAAAAATAATAATAAATGTATTTGGTCAAATAACCAATGTTTTTTTTGTAATCAAGAAAAAAATTGTGAAAATGGAATAAGTCAAGAAAAAAAGATAATTTTTGTTTCTTATACCGAGAATACCCCTTTTTTAAAAGAAGAATGTGGAAAAGACCAGGTTTCTAATACGGTCTGTAATCTAAATTGTGTTTGGGACAGCACAAATCAAAAATGTTTAAATAAAATAGAAAATTCTCAATTAGAAAAAACAGGGATAACTAATTCTGAAGAAGAAAATTTTATAACTCGGAATAATGCATTATATCTTATCAATTCAAAAGAATCTTCTTCTGGTGAAACTTCTTTAAGCATTGATGTTAATTCAATCACTTCTGGGCAAATAGAAAAAATTAATGTTGAAAATAAAGAAGTTTGTAATTCTAAAACAACAATTTGTGATTCTTCTAAATCTGAAGTCATTATTAAAACATCTGGAGAAAAAGGAAATTATAAATTTGTTTATGAAAATATTGATTCTGCATCTATAATCAAGAAAGAAGGAGAAGAGATAACTATTGGGGAACAAATAGGAAAATCTGAAGAACCAGAAATTAAAGTTTATGAAGAAAATACTTTTAAAATAGGGGAAGAACTTTTATCGGACTGTATATTTAATGAAGCAACAACAAATGATATATGTGATAATAATATCCCTTCTTTAGGTGAGATAATTAGTAAGCAAGAAATAGATAAATGCACTGCTCAGGGAACAGGATATACTTGTATTGACTTAGGCAATTCGTATAATTTGCTTAATTCTGCTACCCCCTCTATTCCCCAGCAAATTTCTTTTAATTCAAATGATTATTCTTGCTATAAACTTCTATGTGTGGGGGCAACAACTGCTTGTTGTAAATATCTTTCTTTAACTTCTTCAAATGTTGATGCTCTAAGTATTCTTCCAGTGGTAAATAAAGAAGTGATTGATACAACCACAATTTATGCTGGGGCATTTGTCCCTTATACTGCTGATGGAACAGGCATAAATTATCAAGCACATTGTTTTAATGCTTTATTATATATTTTTAATGAAGTAGATGCTAATTATGTATGTGCTTATTCTGACCCCGCAAATAAAAAATATTCTATTACCGAGGGGGTAGCTTCTCCTTATGATATATTTACTAATTCACCCACAAACTATCCATTTTCAACCGCATCAAATCCCTCAACTAGTTGTTTTTTAAATAAAGCAGATAGTGACCTTTCCACAAAAGAAAAATTAGATAATCTCCAACCAGGTTATGAAATTGATTATGTTTCGAGTAAAATATATGGACATAGTGTAATTTTTATTGAATGGGTAGATAGAGATAAAGATATGGCAAAAGTTTTTGATTGGAATGGTAATAAGATAAATAAAGGGGGTGAAGATTCTTTAGGAAATATTTGTGATGGAAATTATTTATATAGAACAACTAATTCAGACGGAACTCAATCAATAAAAGACTATTGTAAAACTTATCGAATTACCACGGTAGATTTTAGTGATAATTCTCATCCAATCTATCTTTATAGAAAACCAGTATCTTCTTAATTTTCTAAAAGTTATTAATGCTATTTAGAAAAACTTTATAAAGATATTTTTCTCATTATTAACATTAGTAAAATGAATAAAAGAGGACAGTTAACTGCGTTTATAATTATTGCAATCATTGTTGTTGCTGTAGGAATTTTTTTAAGCTTTTTCTGGCCAAAGGTTTCTAGTTATTTTTTATCTGAAAATCAAGCAAGAGCATTATTAGATTCACAAACAGAATCTTTGAGAACTGCGATTCAAGATTGTACAGAAGAAGTTTCAAAGGAGATTATTACTGATTTAGGGGTTCAAGCAGGTTATTATGATTATTCTCATTTGTATTCTATAGAATTTTCTGGGCCGAAAGTTGTTATCATGTTTAAAGATGTTAATAAAAATAGAATAAATCATCTTCCAACAAGAAATAAAGTAGAAGAAGAATTTAAAAAAGCAATGGATGAATTTGGATATAAAAAAATAGATCAATGTTTAGGGAATTTGAATAATTTTAAAAGAACAATTGAAATAAATGAAAAAGAAAAAAATATTTCAATAAATGTTGATGAGGAAAAAGTTTTTGTTTATGTTAATTGGCCTATGACTGTTTCTAAGCAAACCATTACAGGAAAGGTTTCTCAAGAAATAAATCAAAGAGATATTGAATTAAATATTCCTTTTGGAAGAACATTAAATGTTGCTCAAGATATTATTAATACAGAGATTAATCAAACAGATTTTGCAGAAGTAATTGATAAATATATTTTAACGCATGCTTACTCTTTGAATTATGTAAGAATTAATAGTCAAAATTATCCAACAAGTATGAAAACAATTTATTATATTAATACAATCCCATATAGAACAGGGGAAGAAGAATTTAGATTTTACTTTGCAGTAGATAGAGAAGAATATAAATTTATTTAAATTAAGTTTGTTATATATACTATTATATATTAAGAATATATTAAGATAGGATAAAATAAAAAGATGGCACAAAAAGAGAAAAAATATACTGAACTAAAAATAGTTTTAGTTTTCGCAATATTTCTTTTAGCAAGTATTTTAAGTATTAATTTTTCATCTGCTCAAACAAGAGATAGAGTTGGATGCTGTGTTAATACCTTAAATGGGAATACTTGTGTAGATTATACTTATGAATCTGACTGTCAATCAGGACAATTTTTTAATGGAGTATGTTCTGCTGTTGTAAATTGTAAACCATTTACTTGTGCTACTCCAAATGGTTGTTATTTTAATTATCCAAGATTAACTTGTGAAACAGAAGGGGGCAGTATTTCTTTGCAAGCAATGCCTGATGTTTGTAATGAGGGATGTTGTGGAATTGCAAATAGGGGATATGGAATTTTAACAAAAAAAGAATGTCAAGATAAAACTTCTTTTTTAGGATATGAAATTTCTATGATGGAATTTACTCAAGGATTAACTGAAACAGAATGTGATTTAAAATATGCGGGTTCAGATAGAGGGTGCTGTTATAATGGTGCAGCAACTTGTTCTTTTGGAACAAGAGAGGAATGTATTGCAAGTAATGGAATATTTAGACAAGGAATTTATTGTTCTCAAATTGTTGAATGTGAAGCATTTGCAAATCAATCTCAACAATGCGGGGTATTAGACGGAGATAAAAATAAAAAATGTAATTTTGATTCTCAAGGAAATCAAGAAGATTGTACAGAAACTTGTAATATAAATACCCACATGTGTAAAATGGTTACTAATTCAAAGGATAAGGTTGTTCCAATTTGTGTTTCTACGAATTGTATATTGCCTTCTGGATTACAACATCAAAATGTAACAGAAATTAAAGGACCAGGAGATGGAAATGTTGTTGAATCTGTTTCTGTACTCAGTAGCGGCTATACTATTTTGAATGGACATTCTGTTTGTTATAATTTTTATACTTCTAATGAAAAAGGTAATCCTGATGAAAGTGTTGATATTGCAGTAGGAAAAAGCACAGGATTACAAAATAATAAATTAGTTTGTATGTATGGAGAAATTGTTTCAGAAGGATTAGGAGTTGATAGAGAAAAATTGTGTATTAATAGTAAAGATGAACATGCTTTAATTCAAACAAATGATTGGGAAAATTGTTCTCAATGCGGAAGTAAGGGAAATACTACTTGGACGAGATTTTTAGATCCTGCAGGAGAAATATTTGGGGCCGGAGATTTTTTAGTTGCTGGTTTTTCAACAGCACTTTCAAATATGGGAAAATTTTGCACAAAATCGGAATGCGAAGCATTAGGGGATTGTGTTTATACTTATGAATTTGATAGGTGGAGTTTGGAAGCATTAAACGGAAATAATTCAATTAAAGTGGGGGCAACATGTTCTCCAAAATATACTCCTGGAACACCATTAACTTGTAAAATATGTGGGAATACAGGAGATTGGTTTTATAACGAATGTTCTGTCGGAGAATGTAGTTTACAAGGAGATTGTGAATTTACTCCAAATAATGGTTTTACAGGGGTAGGATTAGGGGCAGGATATGGTATTATGCTAGCAATTACTGCTAAATTTAATTTAATTCCATTGTATTCATCTATTGATTGTACGGTTAATAATCTATTAACACCTGGAGCAATAATCCCGTGTATTCCAACAAAAATTGGAACAGAAATAGGGGAAATAGTTGCTGGGCCATTTAAGGGAACAGTTTCTGCTTTAGGAACAATTGTGGGAGGAGTCACATCGCTTGGAAGCGATATTATTTCTTCTATAAATGGTTTTAAATCGATGGGAAATTGGTTTAAGATATAATAATAAGTAAAAAATAAATTAAAATTAAAAAATAAAAAAGAAATAATAAAAATAAAAGAATAAATTAAGAGAATATAAAAATAAATTAAATAAATTAAAAATAAAAAAAGATAAAACAAGCAAAAACAATAAATTAAAAAAGAAAATAATCAAAAATGACAAAAGAAAATAAAAAAATAAATAATTTTAATGAGGGAAAAAATAGAAAAATGTTTGATGAATTTAGTGGAAAATATCATATTAAAAGAAATTTAAACAATTATCCTACTTTGTTTGCTGCTTATTTTGTATTTGGAATTTTAATGTTATCTATCTTTGCATTATCTATCTTTCCAAATGTTTTTGATAAAACATATTCATCAAACACAAATTCCCCTGAAATAACCGCAAATACAATTCAATCTCCAAGTATAACTGGGATGGGTAATTTTGATAACCCTTTGGCATGTTATGAAGTAAAAAAAGACTTTTCTCTCAATGATGTTTATCATTTTAAAAATGGCCAAGCAACAAAAGATGCAATTACTGGCAAAAATGGTGAGGGGGGAATAAATGTTTTAGGAACATCTTTTTCGATTACTACAACGGAATATTTCAAATTGTTTCCTAAGGATATTTCCGGAAAGTCATATTTTTTTATTTGTTTAGTATATAAGGATAATAAAAAAGAATTAGCCGATATGGACGATATTAATAATTGCAAAAACGATATATTTTTAATGACTGAGAGTAAGAATCCCGATAATCTACCCGACAATATTGCTTCTTTAATTTTAATTAGCAAAACAGAATTAGAGACACAAACAAGTTCATTTTCAAAAGTGGATTGTGTAAGTTTAAAAGACATAGCAGCCACCCCCTCAGCACCTACAACAAAAGACATAACAATAACTCTTAATGTTCTAAAAGATAGCATTGATCTTACTAAAGATATAACTGTCAATAAAGTTGAAGATAGTAAAAATACCCCAATAACAGATCTTCCAACCCCAACAATTGCTAAACCTATTAAAGAGGATAATTCTTGGAAAATTATCATTAAATATGAAGATATGCCTGCAGATGCAACTTATGTTTATATAACATTTCCTGTTGATACGAACAAATTTAAAGATATTGAGGAAATTAAAGTCACTGTTGATAAAGAACTAGTAATTTTTGATGTACCGATTCAACCAAAAGAAAAAACAACCAATGAACCAAAAACTTGTATTGAACAGAATAAAGATTATGACTGTGTAGATTTTGGAGAAGATTATAACAAATTTAAATCAAGTCAAGATCTATCAACTGCTGATTATACTTTAAAGAATCAAAAATATAATTGTTATATTGACTTAAAATTATGTACTGGCACTTCTGTTTGTTGTGTTGAACAAACAAAAGAAGAAACCAAAGATAAAAAGGAGGAAGTAGATGAGATAATCTCCGATATTCCTATTCCGGATGTATTATCTAAAGTTCCTATTGGTTCATGGGAATCATTCCTTACTTTTTGGGATGATTTATGTTTAGGTGGATTAACAGATGCAGAGGCTAAATTTAAATTTGATAAGGTTGAATCTTTATATGAGGCAAATACCCAAGCTAAATACGATACTCTTTCAGATGCAGATAAAAAAACATTCCTAAATATTTTTGGAGGTGATAAATTTGATGCTACTAAATTCGAAAAGAATGGGGATTATACTACAGTTTATAATGATGCAAAAGCAAATTTAAATGCAGAAAAACAACAAAAAGACCCGGCAGAAATTGTTTCGTCAATTTTATCTTGTGCCTATGGAATAAAAGGAGGTTATGATTTATCTCGTGGTTCAGGAACATGTGCTAGTGAACAAGCATATGTTGGAAGTGAAAACTGTGAGAAATGTAATGCTTATGAACCATTTATGCAATGTACTCAGGAAAGATGTTCTGTTTTAGGAAATTGTAATGCAATTGCAAAAGAAAATGGAAAAGGATATATTTGTTTACCAGGAGAATGTACAACAGAAGATGGTGTTCCTATTATAGATAAAATGGAAATGGATTGGATGCAAGGAAAATTAATTATTAATGATACATATACAGTTAGGAATCAGGATTATACAAAAACCGATGATGTTTCTTATTTGGTTGACATGTTATTTTTGAATATTAGTGTAGATCAAAGAGCAAAATGTAAATATGATTTTAATAATGGAACTGCTTTTGAAAGTATGGCTTATAACTTTGATAATAATGCAGAATATCCAGAAAATCAAGTAGCTTATGTTGATTTATCTAAATTACCATTAGGGCAAACACATACAATTTATATTAAATGTGAAGGAACATGTGGTTCAAAGAATGAAGATACAGATGATTCACAATATATTCAATTTACATTTGAAAAACGTCCTGATAAATTGCCCCCAGAGATAATTGCAGTTATCCCTGATCAATATACTCAATATTTAAATGATGATTTAACAGAAGCAACAATTGAAATTGTTTTGAATGAAAATGGCAAGTGTAAATATTCTACAATTTCTGAAATAGATAATTTAACAACAAATTTAAGTGAGATGCATAATACTGGTAGTTGGAATGTAAAAAGTATAACTTGCACTCAAAACCAAACATGTGGTTATGTTAATGAATTAGGGAGTTATAGTAATTATAATGGGACGGTTTATAATTCTACAAAGAATTGTGCAAGATGTAATTTAACAATTGATATGACTAATGGATATGAAGAATTTGATTGGGATGCATTATTTGACGAATCTATTGTTCTATCACAACAAGATGCAGAATTAAAAGCAAGTTTTGAAAGATTAGGATTAAATAATGAAGGATTAAATGGAAAATCAAAAGCATTCCATTATATGTTTAGATGTGAAGATTCACAAAGACCAAGTAATATTATGTTGGAAGAAGATAGTTATGATTATATGATATTTACATATCCGCCATTTAACATGACAATTATTCAACCAGAGAAGAAAGGGAATAAAGAATATTCCATGACTGTTCCAATTGAAGTTAATAGTACAAGAGAAACAGTTTGTAAATATTCTATTGGGACAGAATCGAGTGCACCATTATCTTGGGATAAAATGGAATTTATAGACGGAGAAAGTTATAATATTGAGCATTACAATGAAATAGAAAATTTCACAACTTTCGGAAGAAAAGAATTGCATGTGAGATGCAGAGATGTTTATGGAATGGAAGTTTATGATTCAAGTGTATTTAAGGTAAATAAAGATGAACTTGCCCCTATTTTAATAAGAATGTATCATATTAAAGATGATAATACTTTGGCAATTGAAACAAATGAAAAAGCAGAATGTGTATTTTCACAAGATGCATTAAAAAGATGTAATTATAACTTTAGTCAGGGGATTACATTTTCAACAATGAATAATTATTTACATTTATACACTTGGATACCAAATCAAGTTTATTATGTAAAATGTGTTGATAAATGGGGGAATTATCCTGGCGGAAGCACAAATGCCAATGTTTGTACTGCAGTAAATCCATTTGATATTCCGGTTGTTTAATTTTAGATGGTTTTTATTTTTCTTGTTGAGCAATTTGAAAAAATTGATAAATATAAACGGTTAATTTGTAAATATACTATTTTCTCTAAACATTAACTAGAAATAAACATTTATTATTAATGTTAAATGGTTTAATTAACATCGTGAGAAATGTAAAAATAATATAATCTTACTTAATTTTGATAATGGATTATATTCATTCTGCAATTTAGCAATTTGCAGTTAGTGTCATGGCAAATTGCTTGGTAAGGGGTTAAATTAGGGAACATTCACTCGCTCCTTTCAGTCGCTTATCAAGGAAACCAAGGTTTCCCCTAGAAAATCAAAGATTTTCTGGGCCCAGAAAGTTTTACTTTCTTGGGCTTTAGATGTAATCCTTCCTTTAAGTTAGTTATTTAATTTACTCGCTCCTTTCAGTCGCTCGTTCATCTATAAGATGTTAAATTAAAGAACGCTCATTCACCTTCGTTCATTCGCTGGAGTGAAGGAAAATCACGTCGGTAAGGGGTTAAGGTTAAGAAACATTCACTCGCTCCTTTCAGTCGCTCGTTCATCTATAGGTGATTAAATTACAAAACGTTCGCTTATCAAGGGAACCAAGGCAACTCAAAAATTAAAAATTTTTGATGCCCTAAAAAGTTTATCTTTTTGGGTGCTGGAAATTTGATATTTCCAAGCGTGCCGAAAATGAAAACATTTTCGAGCATTCCCTTTAGATGTAATCCTTCCTTTAAGTTAGTTATTTAATTTACTCGCTATCGCTCGTTCATCTATATCCTGTTAAATTAAATGCACGTTCGCTTCCTTACATCGCTCACTTGAACTTGGGAAATCACATCGGTAAGATGTTAAACTAATGCACACTCGTACGCTATCGCTAACTCGCTGGAGCCAATGAAAATCAGATATTTAAGGGGTTAAATAATAAATGTTGGTGAGAGGTTTAATAATCAATAGTAAAAAAACAAGGTAATAAAATTGTGTGGGGGACGAGATAGATAAATCAAAATGAAGCAAAAGATTTATATATCTCAAAATGGGGATAGCATTATCTCAAAATGGAAATAAATAAAAACGAATTAAAAATTTTAGAACTATTTCGAAAAGATATATTCTTAAAAATAAGTATATTGGAAATTATGAAAAAAATTAAGAGTAAATCTTATCAACGGGTTTATGAAGCAATTAATTTGTTAGTTAAAAAAAATGTTTTATCTTTGGAAAAAATAGGGAATGTTAGTTTGATTAGTTTGAAATTATCTAGGGAAACAATTATTTTATTGGGTTTTTTAGAAGAAACTGGGGGAATTAAAAAAAATATTCCAAACTATTCTAAAATTTTAGACATTAAAGAAATTTCTGATTATTTAATATTAATTACTGGAAGTTATGCTTCTAATAAATTTACAAAAAAATCAGATTTAGATTTGGTAATAATTGTTTCAGATAGTGAATCAATTGTTCGAATCCAAAAAATTGTAGAAAACAAGACGATGCTTTTTATCCCGCAGATACATTTATATGTTTTTACAAAAAAAGATTTTCTCGAAATGCTTGAAAATAAGGAAGAGAATTATGGAAAAGAGATTATTAAAAATAAAATTATTTTAAAAAATGCACAGATTTTTTATGAATTAGTAAAAGAGGCGATTGAAAATGGATATAAGAATTAAAGGATATTTAGATAGGGCAGAAAATGAATTAATTTTAGCTAAAGCAAATTTTTCTATTTCTATAGATGAAGAATTAAAAAATAAATTGGGTATTGATTTAAATAAAACCTTTTTTAATGACGTTATTTCTGAGAGTTATTATTCTATTTTTTATTCTGCTAAAGCATTTCTTATGTTTTTAAATATACAAACAGAAAGTCCTGAAGAACATAAAAAGACATATGATGAGTTTAAGAAAATAATTGAATCTAAAAGGTTAGATAAAGAATTAACTGAGATTTATGAAGAAGAATCGGATAAAGCAGAAAGTTTATTGAAAATATTTTTTGATGAAAGAAAGAATAGGGGAAGGTTTACATATAATATAAATGCCAATGCAAACAACCCTTTGCTGAAAAATCTATAGAAAATGCAATATTCTTTGTTTCTACCATAAAACATCTGATAGAGCATAAATTGTAATAAATTAGAAATAATTTTATTTTAATTAAAAAATAAGTAATATAAAGTAATACAAAAAAATATAAAAAAAATAAAAAGAAAATAAAATTATTTCTTGGACTTTTTCTTTGGCTTTTCTTTAACTTTTTCTTCTTTTCCTTCTTTTTCTTTAACCTTGATTTTGTCTTTATCTTTTGTTTTTCCTTTATCTTTTTTTATTTCTTCTTTTTCAAGGTTTTTTTCAGCTTCTTTAATTTTCTTCTTTTCTTCAATATCCAATTTATCTAGAAGTTCTTTGTATCTATTTCTTATAGTGACTTCTGTTACTCCTGCTACATCTGCTACTTCTCTTTGGGTTTTCTTCTCGTTATTTAACAAAGCCGCAAGATAAAGTGCTGCTGCTGCAATTCCTGCTGGACCTCTTCCAGAAGTTAATTCTGAAAGTTCTGCTTTCTTTAAAATTTTAATAGCATCATTTTGTGCTTTGGGTGTGGGCAAAATCCTTCAATTTTGGAATATTATCAGAAAAATTTCAAGGGAATTGTGATAGAGATGTCTGGACCGGGGCATGTTTTAAGTGAAGGAACAAATAACTGGATACCTGTTCTTAAGGATGTTATTGAGAAAGGGTTATTTGTCTATGCAGCTCCTCAAACTTTATACGGCAGATTAGACCCTTATGTTTATTCACCTGGAAGAAAATTAAAAGAAATTGGTGTTGTATTTTTGGATGATATCCTTCCTGAAACAGCTTTTGTCAAATTAGGGTGGGTGTTGGGGCATAAAGAATGGAGAGGAACTATTGCAACAGCTCAAAAAATGCAGGAAAATGTTGCAGGTGAATTTAATCCAAAACTAGGAAATGAATTTTTAGAATAAAAATTCATCGAGCCTTGCTTAATCTAAGCATGAAAAAAATATATTTAGCTGTTATTATAATATCATTAATTGTATTGGGATTATTTTTTCTTAGATTTATTATTGGTGGAGATGAAGACTCATGGATTAAAGATTCAAGAGGAGTTTGGGTAAAACATGGAAATCCTTCTCTGATTCTAGACTATGTGATAGAACAGAAAAATATAATCAATTGTTCTAAAGAGTTATATGATAATTTTAAAGAATCTGGAACTGAAATTAACAGCCAGTGCTTAGGCAATTGCGAGGATTATGCAGTTGATATTGTTAATGTTCCTAGAACAAAGCAGGATAATTTAATTGAAAATCAGTGTGCTGATTACAGAGAAGGAAAAGTAAGTCATTTTATTGAACTTGATAAAAATGGAGAGATTGTGAGAATTGTTTGATAATTAATCATAAATATTTTTTCTGATATCAATCCAAGAACCTTGTAATGGAATGATATACACTCTTTTTTTAATGTCTTTCCCATAAAATCTATACAAGGGAGCTTTGAACTCAACTATGTCATCTTTCCTAAATAGGTGATTATGACCTACAAAATAGCTTATGAGAAAATAATTTTTATTCTTCCCTACTTTTATTTTATATACTGCCGGAGAAAATAGAGATTCTGAACAATCAATAACCTTTGCGATTACTTTTTTAGGTTTCTCTATTGCTTTAACCTTTGTAACTTCAAAAAAATTGTCTTCCCTATGAATTGCAAATGGGCAGATTATTGCATTTCCTATTCTAAACCTTCTGGGATGATATTTTTTTGCTTCAATTGAAATTTTATTTTTCTTATTTTTTGTTATTTTATCTATCCATTTAGACGCTTTAATGCCTTCTTTTTTCCCACTTATAATTATATCAAAATCTGTGAGATTCGTCTTTTTTAATAAAGATGTTGAACCGCCAACAAGAACAGAATCTCTAGGTAAACCAACTTTTTTCATTAAAGTATCAAATGTTTTTCTTTGATTTTCATTTAATTCTTTATAGTTTTTTGGAGCAACAATTTTAACTATATCCCCCTTAAAAACACGAAATAATTTCCCCAATAGTTTGTGTGAATAATAATTTTGAGGATATAACTTTTTTGTTGATTTTATATATTTTTCATAATTGGTTCCCCCCCCGATAACTGTTTGGTGTTTTTTTCGCATACTTTCTAATTCCCAGTATTTATAATACTTCTCTCCATTAATGCATATTACTTTTACATTTTTTAGTGCTTCTTTTCCATAAATAATCTCCCCATAAAAATATTTTTGATCTTCAGATAAACAGCATAAGATAAAATCCTTTGTGAATACATATGAATGTTTTGCAGTGACCATTCTCTACATAAGATTTAAAACTATTTAAATCTTAAATCAAATATGGTTATTTACAAAACTTTTATTGGAAAAACAGGATGTGATATAGCTTTACCACTAAAAATTAATAAAAAAAAGTTAGTTATAATATGCCCAGGACTTCCAACTAACCCATCTAATTATGACCTTTTGGATTTTTTGTCTAATAATGGTTTTTTATGTATTTATGTCAGATATTCTGGGACTTGGGGGAGCTATGGTAGTTTTTTAAAAGATTCTCCAGTAAAAGATATAGAGAATATAATAAATATTATTTCAAAAGAGAAATCATTTATTGATTCATCAAATAATCAGAAAGTTAAATTAAATTTCAAAGAGATTATTTTACTTGGAAGCAGTTTTGGTGGTTCAGTATGTTTAGTAAGCGGTGCTAAATTTAAAAATGTTAACAAGATAATTGCTTTATCTCCAATAGTAAATTACCGTGATCATGCAAGAAATTTCAATTATCCCGAAGAAAAACTTGACAGTTTAGGAAACTATCTTAGAAAAGCTTATGGAAAATCATATAATTTTACTTCCCCAGATTGGAAAAAGTTTATTGAAGGTAAATTAGATATGAATCCTGATGATTATCTTGATGAATTGGGCAAAAAAGAGATAATTCTTTTTTCGGGTGCGAAAGATAAATCCATATCTATTAATCGATTAAAATCTTTTTTTGATAAGCTTTCTTCTAAAAAGAAGAAACATTACATATTCAAAAATCTCGGACATTTATCATTTAGAAGATTAAATAAAAAGGTACTTAAAAAAGTCCTAAATTAATAGATTATTTTAAGTTCTTTTTTAGATATTTGCGTTATTTCTGGCATAAATGGTTCAATCATAAAAAGAGCTGATTTGTATATTCTTGCTTTTTCTATAAAATTGCCTAATGTTCGCGAGTCATGCTCCTCTTTGATATTTTTACTTAAATTTACTAAATATTCCTGCCCCATATCAAAACCCTTCCTTAACTCCAAATTTTCCATTAGTTCTGAAAAAGATTGAATGGCAGGTTCATCAATTTGGATTTCTGAAAAAGGTACATCATGTGTTCTAAAAAATTTTCTGAGATTCCCAATTCTGTAAACTGCCTTTTGTCCCTCATCAAAAAAAGTTTGAGATAAATTTGAAGTTTCATCTCTAAAAGTAATTGCTTTGAACAAAGCATATCTGATTGCATCTCCGTGAAGCTTTGGATTAATTTCAGTTATGTTGGTTAAATTACTATTTCTATTGCTTAACCTCCTTCCAGAATCATCATTTAATATGTTGTGAACAAATAAACTTCTGAAGGCTGGAAGATTATCAATTGCCGCATGGGTTAAAAGACTATAATAAATGTATCTTGTAGCTATATTTCTCCCACAAATTTGAATATCTGCTGGGGAATTAATAGGGTCTAAAGAATATCCTTGAACAGATAGGTCAAAAAGAGGATCTAGTGTATCAGTTATTTCATTTTTATTTTGCTTGCCACAGTTTGGGCATTCTGTAATGACTGTTCTTGGATCAGAAGGTATTTTGTCATTGGAGGTAAGATATAATTCAGGACAATTAGAACAAAAATAAATTGGTATAGGGGTAGCAAATAAACGAGGTTTAGTAATAGGAAGAGGATTTATTGCATCATGTAATAATTGTTCAAGAGTTTTTCTAAAAGTCTCAGGTTTAATTCTAATCTCTTCTAGTAGCTTACTGATATTTCTTGATTCAATAACTTTTTTAACATTTAGATAAAATTTTCTTTGATTTCTAATCAAAAATCCTTGATTATACAATTCTAAGAATTTAGACTGCGATGTTGCTCTAGATTCTTCAGAAAAATCTAGGTATTCGTTAAAAGATGACAAGATATTTATTCTTGATTTTGATGATTCTATTGTTTGAATCTGCCTTTGTGATTTTTCTTTACATTTTTCTTGATAATTTTTTAAATCTCCATTATATTTCATTTGTGCATCTAAAGGTTTTCCTTGTGTATTATATGCTCTTGAGGCAAAATGCACTTCTTTACCTTTGAGGAGATAATATCTATAAAACGCATCTGCACATACAGAAGTCAATGCTTGACCAACATTTAAGTCTCCCTTTGTTGAAAAAAGAGGTGGGTTCACAAGTTTAATTGTCATAAAATTAAAACACATCTTACATTTTTAAATCTTCCTTTTTGTTACCACTTTAAAGAAACAATTGCACCCCCATAAGAAGTTTAACTAATGGATTATTTGAAATTCTAACCCAATTTCTTTTCAATTCTATTCAATTGCTTTTTAATATCTTCTATTTCCTTTTCAGCTTTTACATTGACTTTATAATTATATTCAGCTCTTAATCTGTCTCTTTGATTTTCCCTATTTTGGCTCATTAATATTATTGACTAGTATTTAGAAATAATTTTATTTTAATTAAAAAATAAGTAATATAAAGTAATACAAAAAAATATAAAAAAAATAAAAAGAAAATAAAATTATTTCTTGGACTTTTTCTTTGGCTTTTCTTTAACTTTTTCTTCTTTTCCTTCTTTTTCTTTAACCTTGATTTTGTCTTTATCTTTTGTTTTTCCTTTATCTTTTTTTATTTCTTCTTTTTCAAGGTTTTTTTCAGCTTCTTTAATTTTCTTCTTTTCTTCAATATCCAATTTATCTAGAAGTTCTTTGTATCTATTTCTTATAGTGACTTCTGTTACTCCTGCTACATCTGCTACTTCTCTTTGGGTTTTCTTCTCGTTATTTAACAAAGCCGCAAGATAAAGTGCTGCTGCTGCAATTCCTGCTGGACCTCTTCCAGAAGTTAATTCTGAAAGTTCTGCTTTCTTTAAAATTTTAATAGCATCATTTTGTGCTTTGGGTGTTAAATGCAATGTACTTGAAAATCTCGCGATGTAATCTTTTGGATTGCTTGGAGTTATTTTAAAGTCAAGTTTTCTGATGATAAACCGATATGTTCTTCCAATTTCTTTTCTTTCTACATCTGAAGCTGCTGAAATTTCGTCCAATGTTCTTGGAATGTTGTAAGAACGACATGCCGCATAGATACATGCTGAAACAACACTTTCCATGCTTCTTCCCCTTACATATCCTCTCTGCAAAACTAAATTATATATTCTAGAAGCTTCTTCTTTTACAAAATTTGGCAAACTTAAGAATGAGGCAACTCGTCTAAGTTCAGTCATTGCTAATCTTAAATTTCTTTCAATACTTGTTGAAACTCTTTCTTGCCATTTTTTTAATCTGAAGAATTTCTTTATGTTTTTTTCAGAACCTAACTGATAAATATCTGAAATCTCTCCAACATTTGTTGTTAGACCCTGATCAAATTTTTGCATACTTAATGGAGAACCTCCTCGACCTTTTTTATCTGTTTCTTCAAATTGTCGCCATTCTTGTCCTAAATCAATCATTTTATCTTCTAAAACAAGACCGCAACTACTACAGATTAGTTCTCCATGTTGTTCGTCATAAATCAATTTTGTAGAACCACATTCCGGGCATTTTTTTATAGGTTTATTCTGCATTTTAGAAATCTTTCCGTTTATTTATTGTATTAATATGAAAACCTTTTTAAATCTTTCTCATAGCAGTTTATAAATATTTCTAAATGTTTATAAGCAAAAAATTAAAATTTTTTATTAAAAAAAGATTAAATCGTCTATAAAATAATTTAATTTTCTAATTTTGTTTGTATAAAAACATTTAAAAACTAACAATATACAATAAAAATATGGTTAACGGAATTGAAAGACCTTTAGATTTGCTTAATCAATCAAGAGGAAAAGAAGTATTACTTCAATTAAAAGGAGAAAAACAGATAGTTGGAACATTACTTGCTTTTGATATACACATAAATATTGTTTTAAGCAATACAAGAGAGATTGAAAATGGAGAATCAAAAAGAAGTATAGGTATGGTCTTTATAAGAGGAGACACAATTGTTTATATTTCGCCAGCAGGTTAATCTCCATTGAAAATTGAATAATCTTAAGGTTATTTATTTTTTTTATTGAATAGAATTACAAGGTTTTCTTAATTTGTATAGTCAATGATACAATTTCGTGATTTTATTATTTTATTATTTTATTATTTTGTTATTTTGTTATTTATTATAAACAAAAACTTTTATATAATGCTTTTATCTTTTCAAATTGAAGTTTATGCGGAGGTGCCGGAGTGGTCAAACGGACTAGCCTCAAGAGACGCTTTTTATAAAGAGACCTCGGAGAAAAACTCGAAGAAAGCTAGTGGCTTAGTGCCTACCCAGGTTCGAACCCTGGCTTCCGCATTGTTTCTTTTAGCAATTATAATTTTAAATATTTACTCGCTTCCTCGCGTCGCTCGTATTTATATTGTGTTAAACTAATACACGCTCGCACGCTATCGCTAACTCGCTGGAACTTTGAAAATCACGTCGATAAGGTGTTAAATAATAAACGTTAGCAAGCAGTAATTTAATAATTGGTCGTTAATGTAAATAATTTAAATGGGGAGTTATATTTGTTTTAATTTATTTTATATTGATTAGAATAATTTGTAATTAGTATCATAGCAAATTAAAGAATAAATCTTAATAGACATAAAATTAAAAAATGAAAGATTAAATAAACTTTTAATTTATTCAATATGAACTTTCATAAAATCTTTTGCTAATTCCGTATTTTTAAAAACTTTTTGTGTTTCATCTAAAATAATATTTTCTTTTTTATTATACCTTTGACTTAGATGTAATAAAATCAATTTTTTGACTTTTGATTTTTTTGCAATCATTCCTGCTTGTTCAGATGTTAAATGTTTTCTTTCTTTTGCTCTTTCTTTTAATTCTTTTGAAAATGTTGCTTCACTTATTAGCATATCTGCATCTTTAGAAATTTTGTAACAATTTTCATTTATGAGCGTATCTAATATTACCGAAATTTTTCTTCCTTTTATTATTTCTGAAACTTGTTTTGGTGAAATTATTTTTTTCTTGATTTTTATGTTTTTTCCAGACTGTAATTGCCCAATCAATGGACCGTCAGGGATTTCAAATTTTTGTATTTTTTTAAAATCTATTTTTCTTTTGTCTTTTTCAATAAAAGAATATGCCACGCAAGGGGTTCCATGTTTCATTTCTCTCGATTCAACATAAAAATCTTTTTCTTCAATAAAAATGCCATTGCTAACTTCATAAACTTCAATTTTTATTTTTTCTATAAACATAAATGATTTTAGAATAATATCTAAAAATTTTTTTGTTCCTTTTGGTCCATAAATTTTGAGAGTATTTGAATAATTATTTAATCCAAGGCTTTGAATCAATCCGGGTAAACCTAGTACGTGGTCTCCATGCCAATGAGTAATAAATATTCTTGTTAATTTGCAGGCATTTAATCCGGCAATTTTCATTTGTCTTTGGGTATTTTCTCCAACATCAAAAAGCATGTTTTCAGAGTTATATTTCAAATAAATTGATGTTTGATTTTTTTCTGCAGTAGGTGTTGCTTCACTTGTTCCCAAAAATACAATTTCCATTAAAAAATTAAGGTTTTTCTGTTTATAAAATTCACCTTTTTATTTATTTTGATGGTTTATAACAAGATTTAAATGTTATAATTTCTAAAATAAGGTATGGCAGTTAATGTAACTTATAAAAAAATAAAAATCATTAAAAAGAAAGATATTCAAAAAATGAAATCTCAATTGTTTATTGGTAAAAATAATTCTAAAAAGGATAAAGGGGATAAAGAGAATAAAGAGAATAATAAATACAAAATTAAAGCAAGTTATTCTGCAGGAAAAATAATTGCCTTGAATAATGAAGCAATGAATTTGTATGGAAAAAGTAGGATTGGAGAGATTATTAATGGAAAAATAATTTATTCATTTTCAGAAGCATTTTATCTTCTTGAAAAGAAAAAGTTGGAGATTTTTTATCAAGAAAAAAAATTAAATGAAATGGATTTTTTACGATTAGCCGAAAAAAAAGAAAAGAATTTTTGGGTAAAATTTTGTGTTTTTAAAGATATTCGGGAAAAGGGATATATAATCAAAACTGCTTTAAAATTTGGAGCAGAATTCAGAATTTATAATAAGGGAATTAAGCCGGGTGAAGATCATGCAAAATGGATTGTTTATCCTGTTTTTGAAAAAGATGTTTTGACCTGGCATGATTTTGCAGCAAAGAATAGGGTTGCCCATTCAACAAAAAAGAATTTATTAATTGGAATTGTAGATGAAGAAGGCGAAGTAACTTATTATGAAATAACCTGGCTTAAACCATAGATAGAATAAGAACAGATTTAAATTGTTAATAATTAAGAAATAAAACAGGGGATAAAAAATAAAATGCAAAATATATTAGATAAAAAATCATTTATCGTGGAATTGATTAAGTCTGAAGGGCCATCTTTACCTAGTAGTATATCTAAAAAAGTTGGAATGACTTTATTATTTACTTCTGCTTTATTTTCTGAAATGGTCGCAGATAAAACTTTAAAAATTAGTTATCTTAAAATTGGCGGGTCCCCGTTATATTATCTTCCGGGTCAAGAAGAAATGCTTGAAAAATATACTAATCATTTAAATTCTCAAGAAAAAGAATCTTTTGAAATGTTAAAGCAAAATCAAGTTATCTTAGAAGATAATTTAGATCCTGTTCATCGTGTTGCAATTAAATCAATAAAAGATTTTGCTTCTCTGATTACTATCTCGGTAGAAGGAAAAGAAAGGAATTTTTGGAAAATTTATTCTTTGTCTTTAGAAGAATCTCAAGAAAAAATAAAAAAAATATTGGATATTGAAAAGAATGGATTTAAAACAATTGAAAAAAACGAAAAAGTAAAAATGATTGAAAAAGATGGCAAACTCGATGTGGAGCAAAAAATAGAAAAAAAAGATAATTTATCTTCTGAAATTGGAACAGATAAAGAAGTTATTTCTGGAGAGATTAAAGAGGGGATAAAAGAGAAAAAGAGAAAACCAAAAAAAGAAAAACAAATTCAAATAAAAGAGGATAGTATTCAAGAACAAGTAGCAGAACTTTATAAGGGGGAAACTTTAGAAAATAATCCTACGATGCCGGTTCAATTTTCTTTAGAAAACTTACAACAAATACAACAAATTATCGCTCAGACAGCCGGGATTAAAATTGCAGAAATTCAAGAAAAAGAAAAGCAAAAAAAACCAAATAAGAAATTAGAAGAAATTAAAGAAAAATTAAAACATTGGATTAAAAATAAACATTTAGAAATTATTCAAGAAAATGAAGATGAAGTTGCACCATTCATTGTTTCAACACCTTCAACTGTCGGAAATTTAGATTTTATACTTGTTTATTCTGATAAGAAAAAAATTTCGGAGTCAGAAGTTAGTATTGCATTTCAAAAAGGAATTTATTATAAAATGCCTGTGATGTTTTTGATTGTTGGCGAATTGAATAAAAAAGCCGAAGAGTATTTGAGATCTATGGGTTATATGAATATTCAAAAATTTGATTAAGTTTTGGGTTTTAAATTTTAAACTTCTGATTTTTAAGTTAATTTTAAATTATTAAAATAGTCATCGAAAGATATTTAAATCAATTTTTTAGTCAATTAATATGGCAACAAGAAAGATTAGTGGTGGAAAATATAAGAAACTTAGAAAGAGAAAGCTCTATGAAACACCCGGAAGACAACAATTAGTTTTATTAGGACAAACAAAGAAAAAAATAAAAAGAATAATGGGTGGAACAAAGAATACAATCCTTCTTAGAACAGATATTGTTAATATTATAGATCCTAAAACAAAAAAATCACAAAAAGCGACAATAAAAAATGTTAGTGAAGTTCCAAGCAACAGATTCTTAGCTAGAAAAAATGTTCTTGTAAAAGGAGCAATAATTGAAACTTCTATCGGAAAAGCAAGAATAACAAATCGTCCTAGCAGAGAACCAACAGTTGAAGCGGTTTTGATTTAATTGTTTAAGGTTATCAATTCTAAAGTTTTATAAATTATAAATTTTTTTAATTTTACATTATAATAAGAATAAAGCCCCATAGTCTAGCGGTCAAGGATAGTGGCCTTTGAAGCCATTGACCCCGGTTCGAATCCGGGTGGGGCTATAAAGATACAATGGTTATTACCCGGATTCGTTCGAATCTCCTCGGAAATTTTTGGGACACTAAGAAATTAAGAAAATTTCCGGGATGCCGAAAACACAAAGTGTTTTCAAGCACGGGTGGGGCTATAAAGATAAATATCTTGTGGGTTAAGGAATTAAATGGGAAAAGAAATAAGGCGAGAGAATCAAATAGAAGAAGGATATATTTGTATTCATAAATATAATCTTAATGTAACGATAGAAGAACAACTTTTTAAGAATAATGATAGAAATTCAATTGAATCAACAGTTCAATCGGTAGCTGAATCAGCAATTGAATCAGATGAATCGGATGATTCTCCTTTTGAAATGTGTTCTTTTTGTCTTGGATATCAACAGGATTGTAAATATTATCGTTCTGTTTTAAAATATTTTGAAAATAAAAAATAGAAATTATGATAAATTATCAAAAAATCATTCAATATTTAATTGATAAAAGAAAGGTTTAAAAACAACCAAGCTAAAATATTTTTATGGCCACGTTATATGGAAGAGGAAAAGGGAAAGCTGGATCGCACAAACCGGCTGCTTCAGAAAAATCTAACTTTAGTAGTCTATCTAATCAAGAAATAGAAGAAATAATTCTTAAGTTAGCAAAACAAGGAAATAATAGTGCAAAGATTGGCATGATTCTAAGAGATACATATGGTGTAGGGAATATAAGAATAACTTTGGGAAAAAAAGTAGAAAAAATATTGGATGAAAATAAGTTAGAACATGAACCAAATGAACTAGTTTCTATGGAAAAGCAAGTTAAAAAATTGAAAAAACATTTTGAAAAAAACAAACAAGATATGACTGCAAAAAGAGGATTACAATTAGCTGAAGCCAAATTAAGAAGATTGAAAAGCAATTATAAGTAATTTACTATAATTGTGCTATTTATTAAAAGAGGATGTGGTTAATGTAAATCTACTCTTAGTCAAAATGGAATTTAAAAAAGCGGTGTCTGCATTAAAAGAAGTTTTAAACAAGGAAGGATTAATAAGGGTGATAACTCATTTTGACACCGACGGATTAATGTCCGGGGTTATTATTTCTAAAACACTAAAAAGAGAAAATCAAAGATTTTGGATAACTTCTGTTAAACAATTAGAAACATTTCAAATAAAAGAAATTGAAAAACAGTCAATTGTTCAAAAATGGAAGGCATTATTCTTTTTAGATTTGGGTTCTGGGAATTTATCTGATATTATTAACATTGCAAAAAAATGTCCGGAATGTAATGTTTTCGTTTTGGATCACCATGAAATTGAAAAAGATTTTGATTTGAAAGAATTAGAAAAATTAGGAAATTTTTTTCTTGTAAATCCGATGATTGGTGAAAAAGAAAGATTAAGTGGTTCGGGAGTTTGTTATTTATTTTCAAAAGAGTTTAATATTATTAATAAAGACCTTTCTATTTTCGGAGCCTTGGGAATTATTGGAGATTTAATGGAAAAAGATAAAGATAAAACAAGTAGTTCTATTTTTGAAGAAGCAAAAGAATATGGCATGCAAATTAAAAAAGGATTAACATTATTTGCGGGGACAAGACCGGTGCATAAGGCCTTAGAATACAGTTCTTCTGTCTTTATTCCCGGAGTTACTGGTTCAAATATTGGGGCATTAAACTTATTGAAAGAAATTGGAGTAGAAATTAAAACTTCTGACGGAAAATATCGAACAATGCTTGAATTAGATGATGATGAAATGTCAAAATTAATTACTGCAATTTTATTAAGAAGAATTGGTGAAGGACATAGCCAAGATATTCTTGGAAATATTTATCTTGTAAAATTTTATGGGCAGTTATATGATGCTAGAGAGTTAAGTGCGATGATAAATGCTTGTGGGAGATTAGATCAGGGGGCATTAGCATTTGAATTCACTCTTGGTTCTAAAAAAGCAAAAGAGGAGGTAGAATTAGTTTATCTAAAGTATAAACAGCATTTAGTAAAATCTTTGAATTGGGTATATGCAAATAAGAATATTCAAGGGGATAATTATGTTATTGTAAATGCAAAAGATTCTATAAAAGATACATTAATTGGAACAGTTACAAGTATTCTCGCGTCTTCATCAATTTATCCAAAAGGAACAATTTTGTTGGGATTGGCTTATCGTGAAGATGATAAAATTAAAGTTTCTGCAAGATTATCTGGGGTTTATGGAAATAATGAAGGAAACTTTAATCTAAGTCATGTTTTAAGAAATGCAACATCTGAATTAGGCGGGGAAGTCGGCGGGCATGCAAATGCTGCCGGATGTTTAATTGAAAAATCCAAAGAAAACTTTTTTATTAATTCTTTTCAAAATGTTATGTCTATAGAAAAAGTTTTGCCTGCTTCTTAATACTTATCTTACAAGCAAAGATTTATAAATGTTAATTTCAAATTAATATTAAATTAATCCCATGTTAATATCTCTCCGAAAAAAAATAAAATGGTAAAAGCAATAATTGACATTGACGAAGAAGCAAATCAAATTTTAAATATTGTAAAGGCAAAAGAAAATCTTAAAGATAAAAGTCAGGCATTAAACATTGTTATTAAGATTTATGGTAGAAATTTATTAGAACCTGAATTAAGACCCGAGTTTATTAAAAAAATTAAAAAAAGAGAAAAACAAAAAACAATCAAAATTAAAAATTTTAAGAAACATTTTAATATTTAATTAATTTTAATAAAATACCAAATTTAATTATTAATGTAGAATTTATTTTTAAATGATATATGAACTTGGAATAAGAGAGGAAGTAGAAAAAATATTCTTAAAACTTGCTAAAAATAATCCAAAACAACTAATTATCATCCCATTATTATCCCTAATAAGATTAAAGAAATCTTAAATAATCCACAACATTATAAAAATCTTAGATCTCCTTTAAATTATTTAAAAAGAGTGCATATTGATAAAAGTTTTGTTCTTGTTTTTTCTATTGATGAAAATTTAAAAAAAGTGATCATTGAAGATTATGATCATCATGAGAGAATATATCGTTTTTAAATTTATACCTTTAGATTAATAGATTTGAAGATTATCTTATTTAAGTGAATAATTTTAAAAAACTCGCATAGAAAGAATTAAAAAGCGAGTTTTTTTTCTGATATTATGAAAAAGGAAATAATTGTAACCAAAAGTAAGTTTATAAAAGTAAAATGCCCAAAATGCGAAAAAGAACAAATCATTTTTGGAAAAGCAACAACAAATGTAAAATGTTTGGGTTGTGGAAATTCTTTAGCAAAATCAGGGGCAAGTAAAGCAAAACTTAGAGGGAAAGTAGTTGAAGTTTTGAAATAATTTTATTTTATTTATTCTTATTTAATCCACTTCTCAAGTAATGTATTTATATTCTAAGTAGGAATTATTAAATAGTTTATTAAATAAAAAGGTTTAAGAAATAATCTAGAGATATAATTGTATAAAAATGAAAAAAGAATTTCCAGAAGAAGATGATTTGTTATTAGTAACTGTTGATAGAGTTATTGGAGCAAGTGTTTTTGTTAAATTAGATGAATACTCCGGTAAAGAGGGAGTAATTAATTTTAGTGAAGTCGCTCCAGGAAGAATTAGAAATATTAGAGATTATATTAAGCCCGGGCAAAAAATTGTTTGTAAAATTTTAAGAGCGGATAAATTAAGGGGGCATTTTGATTTATCTTTAAGAAGAGTTTCTTTAAAAGAAAAAAAAGCAGTTGCAGAAAAATACAAAAAAAGAAATGATTTTTTTGTTTTATTAAATGTCGCAATTGAAAATAAAGATGAACTTAATGATATAAAAAATAAATTAAAAGAGGACGATTTGGATTTAGTTTTAGAAAATATTGATAAAAGAAATTTTGGATTTTTTAGTCAATTTGGAATTTTAGAAAAGGATACTAAAAGAGTGTTTGAAATAATGAACGAGAAAATTAAAAATAAACGACTTTTTGTTAGGGGAAAATTTGCATTAAAATGTGAATTATCCGATGGATTATTAAAAATTAAAAATGTTCTTAATTCTTGTAACGAAAAAGGAATTAAAATAACTTATATCGGTGCTCCAAATTATTTAATTGACCTTGAAGGAAATGATTATAAAGAATTGAATAAAAAATTGAATAATTTATTAGCATTATTAGAAAAGAAAGCAAAAGAAAATTCTTGTTTCTTTGAAATTGAAGACAAATAATATTACTTTCAGTTTATTTTTTTAAGAAAGTAAATAGAAAATTAAAGGGGATTAATTTATAATAATCTTTAAAAAGTTAGTAATCTAATTATTATTTATGAAAGATAAAAATAATTCAAAAAAAGAAAACAATGGAATAGAATTCTATGAAATTAAAGAAAAATTAATAAATAAATTTAAAAAAGATGAAGATAAAATTAGATATTTGGAAAAATTAGAACATGTTGCAAATAAATGGGATAATGAAAAAACAAAAAAATATTTTTATGCAACATTAGGTGGGTTATATGAAAAGAATGGAGATAAAGAAAAAGCAGAAGAAGCATATAAAAAAGGGGGATTAACAGTACTCTGCGAAACTCATTGTAAAATTCCAGGAATAAAAAAAAGAAAACCCGCAGTGAAAGGAGATGTAAAGGATAGATATGAAACAGATAAAAAAAATGCCGGAGATGATTTAAAAGATGGCTACTTACAAAATATTCAGATAATTTTAGAAAATATGGATTCAAAACAAAATAGGATGGATTATATCATTAATAATAATATTCTTGCAAATTTAACGAGAAATGAAACAAATAAGATTTTTAATTATATGAAAAAATTGGGGGATAATCCCAATATTGATAAAAGAGATAAAGAAGAATATGGCAATAAAGAAGAATATGACCCTTCAAATAATTCTGAAATTGAACATCCAATAAAAGAAAATAAAAAAGATAAAATCAATGAAAAGAAGATTAAAGAAACAGATTTAGAAGTGGATGGTGGGCCATATACATTAAGAAATGGAGGGGATTATCTAAATGCAGCAAAATTATTTTATAAACTAGGTGAAAATAAAGAAGCAGTTTATACTTTAAAAGAATTAATTAAAGGGTATAAACGAAAAGGATTTTATGATAAAAAAGATGAATTTGAATTTATTGAAGCAAAAAGATTATTAGAACAATATCAAAAAGCAGACTAATCAATTAAAATTATTTAGCATATAATAGATAGGTTTATAATAATCTTTAAAAACTAAAAAGATATACAAATAACATGTTAAATAAAAAGGGGAGAAATTATGGGAAGTTATTTCTATTGTTAATTTCAATTTTACTTATAATTACTAATTTTGTTCAAGCACAAACTTATTCTAATCAGCAAGGTATTTTTGATAGACCTTTATCCGATGTTTTTGGTGGTGCAACCCCATTTATTACAGGAATTTTTTCAGGATTATCTCCTGCAGATACAATGATTCAATTTATTGTTATTTTGTCAGTATTTGCAATTTTATTATTTTCATTTAGAGATGTGATGGGTTTATTTACCATGTTTTCTGAATTGACTAATTGGATAATTGCGGGGAGTTTAGCATTAATTGCTTCATTAACAAAAGGAACATATTCTATTGCTTACTTTTTATTGAATGTAACAGCAGTGTTTGGAACACTTGCAGTAATTTTATCTATTGGTGCAGCATTTTTTGCATTTTTTGCAGTTCATATGGGTTTGTGGGGGGTAAGAAAATGGTTAATGCAGAGAAAAGTAATGATGCACGCTTCAGATAAAACAACAACTATAAAAGTTGCAATAGAATCAATGAATGACTTGGGAAAGGCATTTGAAGGTAAAAAGAGCATTTGAAGGTAAAAAGAAATGGGGATAATTATAAAATGAAAAATAAAAATTTATTATTTTTGGGATTATTCTTATTATTTAATTTATTTTCAATTACATTAGTTCAAGCACAATTGGTTGGTCAAGCATCTGGGGCTTATGCAGGAGTATTGGGAAATGAATTGTCAAATACTTTTGTTAAATCTGTTTTTAATATTACTTCTCCAGTTACCTTGGGAGATTTAATAGTTGTTATCGCTGTATTTTTAATGATAATTTTTGCTTTTCAAGATATGATTAGTATGTTCTCTTTATTTTCAAATACTACTTCTTGGATGATTTCAATTGCAATGGGCTTAATTGGAGCATTAACTGGCTGGATAGTAAATATGGCTATTTGGATGTTGAATCTTCTATCAGTTTTAGGAACATTATCCATTTTTGTGGCAGTAGGTATTTCATTTATTTTATTTGCTTTAGTTCACATAGGATTTGGTGGTTGGGCAAGTAAATGGTTTGAAGCAAGAAAAAAAGGAATGGAAGAAGCAAAGACAGAAATAGCAACTATTCAAGCAATTAAATTTTTTAAAGCAACCGGTAAAGAAATAGGAAAGGTTAACTAAATAATTGAATTTTCTTTTGAATAATTTTCATTTTTTAAAATAAAAACATTTAAAATTTGTTTTTTCTAGGATTATATATGTTTGAATCAATAAAAGAGGCAATTAATTTTGAAAGGATATATGCAGTATTTACATATACCACAAATGAATGGATAATTGTTTTAGCAATATTTTTTATTATCTTTGCAATAGTTTTTGATATTTTTTATAGAACTAAATTTTTTAATAAAAATATTACTTTTTTATTATCTTTAATTTTATCATTTATTGGAATTTTTTCAGGAATTACTTTTGGATTAATTCATTTTATTTTTTCTTTAGGAATATCTATTTATCTAATAATTATATTTGGGACAATATTATTTTTATTTATAAATTTCGCATTAATTCATTTAGGGATTAAACCTATGAAAAGAATAAATTTGAATAGAGGTAAAAGAAGTTAAATGGTAAATAATAAAAAAAGTATTATTCTCGGAATGATTGTTTTATCCATGTTTCTTTTAATACTCATTTTAAATTCAAATATTGCATCTGCTCAAAATTATTTTTCATTTCCTGGTTCGACAGCATTGAGAGAATTAGAACAAAGATATGCTCCTGTTTTTGATTTTTTAAGCATGTTTTTTAGAATTAATTCAGAATTTTTAACAGAGGTTCCAATAATGGCGTTTTTATGTTTAATTATGTGGATTTTCTTGTTTATGTCTTTTTCAGGAATAATTCAAGATTTTACTTTATTTTCGGTATTTGTATCTTGGTTGATTGGATTTGTAATGACAATTATAATGGCTATAACAGGAGTAATTTCTGGGATGATTATCTTTTTTTATAATCTATTTGGTCAATTAGGGGCGATTATCTTTGTAGTATTAGTTATAAGTGGATCATTTTTATTAGAGAAATCTTTGGATTTAAAAGTGAAAAAAAATAAGATTATTAAAAGTAAGATTTATCGTAAAGCAGGAGAAAAACTTTCAGAAGCAATTGGAAAAGCAGCAATTGATGAAAGAAGAAGTGTCAATCAAAATTCAAACGATACTTCTACATGGGATTAATCATTATCAATTAAATAATTTGGTGGAGAAAATGGATTACGGAAATTCAGAACAAAGAAAAAGTAAAAAACAAATGAGAAAAAAAAGAGAATTTAGAGTTTATAAAAAAGGTGGAAGATTTAGAACATCAAATGTTTCTTTATCTCCAAATTCTAAATCACGAAATCCCTAGTATCACACAATAAAGGGGGTGGTTTGTATTTGATTTCAGGATACCAAAAACAGAAAACTTCATCCATAATATAAAGATTATGGTTTTCTGTTTTTTAGTATAAATAAGTAATCATTTGTTTTGAAATTTAATTAATATTTAAAAATGGAAATATTAGTATTCATAAATTTAATTTCTCTCTTTTTTGCATTTATTGTTTTGTTAGTTGCATCTATAACAGATATTAAAAAAAGAGAAGTTCCAAATTGGCTAAGTTTTTCTTTTTTAGGAATAGTAATTTTTTTAAAATTAATTGGATTTATTTTTACCTTTGATTATGTTGAATTTTTATTATTTCCGTTAATATGTTTTTTAATTTTTTATGCTTTGGGAAATTTGATGTATTATGGGCAGGTTTTTGGGGGAGGAGATATTAAATTGTTATTTGGATTGAGTGTTGCATTTTCTTCAAGTTTAATTTATCAAGCATTTAATCAAATTTTTCCTTTTTCTTTTAATCAAATTAATAGTTCATTCTATTTAATTTTTCAAAATGAACCTTTTATTGTTTCTTTTATGTTAAATTCTTTGGCGATGGGGGGAATATATGGTGTATTATATTGTCTATTTTTGATTGTTTTTTCTAGAAAAAATCAAAAAATATTTTATAAAGAATTTTATCAAAAATTAAAATTGAAAGATAAGGAATCTAAATTCATTTTTTATACTTTTATTTGTTTAAGTATTATTTTTTTAATTTTATCTTTATTAGACAAACTGTTTTTATTTTTTGCAATTTCTTTTTTGATTTTGCCTTTTTTATTTTTTTCAGTTAAAATCATTGAAGAAAAATTTATGATTAAATCTGTTTTTCCAAAGAATTTAAGTGAAGGAGATTGGATTAGTCAAAAATTTAAAGTTAAAAATAAATTTCTTGTTCCAAATGTTCATGGGCTTTCAATGAAAGAATTAGAATTTATTAAAAAAAATTATTCTAAAAAAGTTAAGATTAAAGAAGGATTGCCTTTTGTGCCTGTATTTTTAATTTCACTTATTATATCTTTAATTTTTGGAAATCTTTTAATTAGATTTTTGTATTTATTTATCTAATTATTTAATTTTAATAATGGATTATATTTATTCTACAATCTAGCAATTTGCAATTAGTGTCATGGCAAATTGATAGGTAAGATGTTAAATTAGGGGACATTCACTCGCTTATCAAGGGAACCAAGGCAACTCAAAAATTAAAAATTTTTGGTGTGCCGAAAATGAAAACATTTTCGAGCATTTCCCCTAGAAAATCAAAGATTTTCT
>CAYUCT010000003.1:0-59565 GCA_964443565.1 Candidatus Woesearchaeota archaeon | reverse complement strand
TAATGGCAATTCAGGAGGGATGACATATAAATAAATATTCTTGGGATTTTCATTTTTTGATTTAACAATATTTAAAATATTCATAATATCATTTAATGTTTGCTCTGTTTTTTTATCTTCTTCTTCAAATTTCTTATTTATCTTTTTTTCATTAAATTCAGGCCATTTTTCTAAAGAAATAAATGTTTTATTTTCAATTTTTTCCCATAACTCTTCAGCAATATGGGGGCATAAAGGGGATAACAATTTAAGAACAACCTCATAAGTTTCTTTAGAAATATTTTCTTGATCAATCAAATAATCTACAAATTTCATGAGTTTTATAATTCCTAAATTAAATTTGAAATTTTCTAAATCATTAGTATATGCTTTAATAATTTGATTTTCTGCACTAATTACTCTTTCAGAACTCTCGCTAAATTCTTGTTGAGATAATTTTATTACCTTATTAATGAATCTAAATGTTCCTTCTATGCCTTCTTCAGTATATTCCATATCTGATTCTGGTGAAGAAACAAATAACAAAAATAATCTGGCAGTATCAATCCCATATTTAGAAGAAATTTCTTCTTGAGTAACTGCATTTCCTTGACTTTTACTCATTCTTTTTCCATCTTTGTACACTATCCCCTGGTTAAATAATTTGGTGAATGGTTCTTCAATATCTAATAATCCTAAATCTCTCAATGCTTTTGTAAAAAATCTTGAATAGATTAAATGCCCTACTGCATGTTCTATTCCCCCAATATATTGATCTACAGGCATCCAATACTCTACTGCTTCTTTTTTAAAAGGTATTTTTGTTTCATGGGGAGAACAATATCTTAAGAAATACCAAGAACTATCCATAAATCCGCCCATGGTATCTGTTTCTCTTCTTGCTTTAGCGTTGCATTTTGGGCATTTAACTTCTTGAAATTTCTTGCTAGTATTAATTGGATTTCCAATGTCTGAGAATTTAACATCTTCTGGAAGTAAAACTGGAAGATCTTTTTCTTTAACAGGAACAATACCACATTTATCGCAAAAAATCATGGGAATCGGTGTTCCCCAATATCTTTGCCTTGAAATACACCAATCTCTAATTCGATAATTAGTTATTCTCATTCCAAAATTTTTGGTTTCGGCACATTCAATTATTTTTTCTATTGATTCCAAATTTTCTAATCCGGAAAATTCTTTTGAATTAATTAATATTCCTTCTCCAACATATGCTTCAGATAAACTTTTTTCTTCTAATTTTTTATCTCTTGGTTGAATAACAATTTTTATTTTAAGATTATATTTTTTTGCAAATTCAAAATCTCTTTGATCATGAGCTGGAACTGCCATTACTACCCCAGTTCCATAATCAGGTAAAACAAAATTCCCAGCATAAACTGGAACTTCTTCTTGAGTGAATGGATTAATAGCATACCTTCCTGTAAAAACCCCTTCTTTATCTAATTCTTCATTTATTCCTTCTTTGTTTACTTTTTCAATAAATTTCGAAATTTCTTTTTCTTGTTTTGTATTTTTTACAAACTCTTTTAATTTTTTATGCTTCGCAGAGATTACTAAAAAAGTTACCCCGTAAATTGTGTCACATCTTGTTGTAAAAACTTTTAAATTATCATCAAATCCAACAATCTTATCCTTTAATTTAAATTTAACTTCTAATCCTTCACTCTTTCCAATCCAATTTTCTTGAATAAGTTTAATTTTATCAGACCATTGCAATTTTTTTATGTCTTCTAATAATTCTTCAGCATAATCTGTAATTTTAAAAAACCATTGATCTAAATCCCTTACAATTACCTCATTTGAACATCTCCAACATTTATTTTCTTCAACTTCTTCATTAGCTAAAACAGTGTTACAATGTTCACAAAAGTTTACAGGAGATTTTTTTCGATAAACTAATCCTTTTTCAAAAAATTTAATAAAAAAATATTGATTCCATTTATAATAATCTGGTTTGTGAGTCGAAATTACTCTGTCCCAATCATAACTCAAACCTAATTTTTTTTGATATTCCATAATCTGTTCAATTGATTTTTCAGTATATTCTCTTGGATGAATTTTTTCTTTTTTTGCAGCATTTTCTGCGGGTAAACCAAAAGAATCATAACCCATTGGATAAAGAACATTAAATCCACGCATTCTTTTATAACGAGCGATTGTATCTCCAATAGAATAATTTCTTACATGCCCCATATGCAAAAAACTAGCAGAAGGATATGGAAACATTTCTAAAACATAATATTTTTGTTTTTTCTTATCTTCTTTTACTTGAAAAACCTTTTTTAATTCCCATTTTTTTTGCCATTTTTGTTCTATCTCTAAAAAATTGATTATTCCTTTTTTTTGATTTTCAGTATAATCTTCTTTAGTATTACTTATTTTTTTCTTTTTAATAACCATACTTAAAGAGAACAATTTTAATTTAAATATCTTTCTTGAAAGAGATAATATTTATAAGCATAATATATTATACTATTTTATTAATAATTAAGATATGGGTTTTATATTTGTTTTATATTGATTTATTTTTGCTTGATTAAAAAAGAGGAAAAAATGGTACTTGGATTGTTTAATAAAGAAAAAGATTTTGAAAATTCTTTAATAAAAAAAGAGCTTATTACTCTATCTTGTGGAATAGGGAGAAGTTATGAAGAAGCCACAAAAGCAGTCATTAAAGCAAAGAAAAATAAAAAAAAGAAATATTACAATCTATCAATATATTCAGGCACTAGGTTAAAAAGTAAAATTCATGGAGTTTTTAAAAAGAAAGCAGAAGATTTTTTTGTTTTATCTAAAAAATTAGACCCAAAATATCAAGAAATTTTGGAAAATTTTTGCTTGCATGATCCAGTTACTGGGCTTTTAAATAAAACCGGATTTGTAATTAAATTAGAAGAATTAAAAAAAAGAGGAATAGAAGAAGGATATTACATCTTCTTTGATATTGATGATTTACATGATTGGAATTCAAAAATAGGATATTCAAAGGTTGATGAATACCTCGAGATGATCGGAAAAGAAATTCTTAAAAGAACTAGACATCACCAGTTATATTCTAATTACAACAAAGACATAAGGATGGAAGATATTGCTGTTCATAGACTAAATGAAAGTGCGGGTGATGAATTCTTAATTTTTGTCCCAGCAAAACATAATAATAAAAATCTAGATTATGTTAAATCTCTTGCAGAAAGATTAATTCGAAATATCTATGAAAAACAGCTTGGGATAATTGAAGAATAAATTATATTAATCAACTTGTAATTTAAGCATAATGTTCTTTATAATAATCTTCTTTATATTGGGGGTTATATTGTGCTAAATCTAAACCTTTTTCTTTAAGTTCTTTCCAAAAAGATTCCATATGTTTTTTTCTTATTCTATCTACTTGTGTTTTTCCTTCTATTTCAAATATTCTTCCATTATATGGATTTATTTTATATCCTTTTTCTTTGCAATGCCCATGTGGATCAGAAGGCCATTTATCATCATCAGATTTATGAAAACAAAATTTATATCCTTGTTTATGAATCATAATTTCAGTTAAAAAGGATTCTCCAAATTTTTTTGCTAATTCTGCTTTTTGCTTTTGAATATATGGGTCATGCATATCTCCAAGAAAATCTCCAAGAATATCTTCTGATTTAATTTCTATTATTATTTCCTCTTCAGAATTTTTGCTATTATTAATACCTAATTTAACTTTTTCTTCTAAATTATTTTCTTTTCCCTTCGCCATATTTTTCAATCAAAACAAACATTTATAAACGTTCTGTTCAGTAAAATATTACTTGTAATGAGCAGTAACAAAATTATTGCATATAAATCAAGAAAAGATAGATTCACACTATTTTCTTAAAAAAAATAAGGAAGAATTACCAAATGTTTAACTCTTGGAAATAAAAATAAATCTAATTTTTGCGTAAAATTCAAAACATAGAAAGATTTATAAAGTACATATTTCTACGTATACACAAGGAGTATACACAACAAAAAATAAAATGACTGATATGTTCGATGAATTAATTTGGTGCAAAGATTGCAGAACCGAAATGAAAAGAGTTTTAGTAAATAAAAATGGATTTAATATCCGAGCACTGCAATGTCCAAAATGTGGAAAAAGAATTTATCATCCAAATGATATTGAAGAATTTAAAAAATTCGCACAATTAAAACAAAAACCATTTGATGTTAAATTAAGAATGGTTGGAAATAGTTATGCTGTAAGTATCCCAAGAGAAATAATTGATTTTATGCAAGAATCAAATGAAGAAGAAAAAAATTCCAACAATTCAAATCACCACGTTTTTGATAATGATAAATTAAAAGATAAAATGAACGAAATGGTTCGATTATGCTTAGAAGATGCTGGAAGAATTTCATTAAGTTTTGGAAAAGAAATAACCAAAATAGAACAAAGAGATTCATTAAATCCGGAAAAAAATAAAAGCATTATAATAAGTAAAGCATACTCAAACGATTCCAGAAATAAAGAAAATCCAATAAAATATTCTGAAGAAGTCATTGTAAATGGAAAAAAAGTAAAAAGCATTTCAAATATCCATCAAAATGAAATAAACAAAAATAATAATAAAAATAGAGAAATAAAAAAACCAAAAATAAATTTAAAATTTAAAAAAGTCAGAAATGACGGAGGAAAAGAATGGTAAAAATAAAAGATAATGAAAAAAACAACAAAGATGATGAACACAAAAACAAAGATAAAGAAAATAAAAATGAAATAATTAAATTAAAAGTAGTTGAAGCGCTTCAAGAAGATGCATACAAGGGAATTGCAAGAATTGATAATAATACAATGAAAATTCTGGGAATTAAACCCGGAGATGTAATTATAATCAAAGGAGAAAAAGAAACAGTAGCAATAGCAGACAAAGCATATCCTAGCGATAATGGGGAAAATATAATCCGAGCAGATGGGATTATAAGAAAAAATGCTAAAACAGGAGTAGGAGAAATAGTTACTGTAACCAAAGCAAATATTCGAGAAGCAAAAAAGATTACTATTGCCCCTGCACAACAAGGTATAATGGTAAAAGGAGATCCAGAAGGATTAAAACAAAATCTTATTGGAAGAACTTTTGTTAAAGGAGACCTATTAGTTTTAGGAGCAAGAGGAGCTGGCGGTAGAAGAAACAGAACGCCAGAAGATTTTGATGATTTTTTAGGAGCTGACTTTAGTGAAATTCTTGGCGCAATGGGATTTGGATTATCTAATTTTAATAATCCAGTGAGTCAATTAAGATTTGCAGTTATAAATTTAGATCCTAATGCTCCCTGTGTTATTACAGAGAATACAGAATTAGTTTTAAATCCAAAAGCAGTCGAAATTTCTGACGATAAAAAAGCAGTTCCACAAGTTACTTATGAAGATATTGGGGGATTAGATGAAGAAGTTAAAAAAATTAGAGAGATGGTTGAACTTCCATTAAAACATCCAGAACTATTTTCCAAATTAGGAATAGAACCTCCAAAAGGAGTTTTATTATTTGGTCCTCCAGGAACAGGAAAAACATTATTAGCTCGAGCAGTAGCAAGTGAAAGCGAAGCGAATTTTATTGTATTAAACGGTCCAGAAATAATGAGTAAGTTTTATGGAGAATCAGAGAAAAAAATTAGAGAAATATTTGACAATGCTGAAAAAAATGCGCCATCAATTATTTTTATAGATGAAATTGATGCAATTGCTCCAAAAAGAGAAGATAGCGTCGGAGAAGTTGAAAGAAGAGTTGTCTCTCAGTTATTAACCATGATGGATGGATTAAAATCAAGAGGAAAAGTTGTAGTCATTGGAGCAACAAATCTTCCAAATTCAATTGACCCTGCATTAAGAAGACCGGGAAGATTTGATAGAGAAATTAGTATCAATGTTCCTGATAAAAAAGGAAGATTAGAAGTTTTAAAAATTCATACAAGAAATATGCCTTTAACAAAAGATGTTAATTTAGAAGAATTTGCATCTATTACTCACGGTTTTGTTGGAGCAGATTTATCTGCATTATGCAAAGAAGCAGCAATGGTTGTTCTACGAAAAGTTCTTCCAACTTTAAAATTAAATAAAGATGAAGAAATAACTACTGAAGATTTAGAAAAATTAAAAGTAACACATAAAGATTTTAAAGATGCATTAAAAATGGTTCAACCAAGTGCAATGCGAGAAGTTCTTGTTGAAAGTCCAAATGTAAAATGGGAAGATGTTGGGGGTTTGGGCGAAGCAAAACAAGAATTGAAAGAAGCAATTGAATGGCCAATGAAAAATCCAGAATCATTTGAACGATTAGGAATTCGTCCTCCAAAGGGAATATTAATTTATGGGCCACCAGGAACAGGAAAAACATTATTGGCAAAAGCAGTTGCTACCGAGAGCGAAGCAAATTTTATCCAAGTAAAAGGACCATCATTGCTTTCAATGTGGGTTGGAAAATCTGAAGAAGGAGTAAGAAAAATATTTGAAAGAGCAAAACAAGTTGCACCCTGCATTATTTTCTTTGATGAAATTGATGCATTAGCAGGAAGAAGAGGAATGGAAATGGGAAATAATGTGACTGAAAGAGTTCTTAATCAAATTCTTGCCGAGATGGATGGAATTGAATCTTTAGAAGATGTTGTGATAATTGGAGCAACAAATCGTCCCGATATGCTAGATGCAGCATTATTACGTCCAGGAAGATTTGATAGAATGGTATTTGTTGGAAGTCCAAATAAAGAAGAAAGAGAAGCAATCTTTAACGTTCATACAAAAAAAATGCCTCTTGCAAAAGATATTTCAATTAAAGACTTGGCAGAAAAAACAGAAGGATACAGTGGTGCAGACATTGAAGGTGTTTGCAGAGAAGCCGCAATGCTTACGTTAAGAGAAGATATTAACGCAAAAATTGTTAAAAAGAAATTTTTTGACGACGCAATTAAAAAAATTGGCGGTTCAATTTCCCCAGACGATATAAAAAGATATCGGGAAATTGAAACAAAATATTTGAGAAGTGCAAGAGCAGCACTAGATAAAAACCACAAATATGCGGGATAAATCAAAAATATTCATGAAAACAAGAACAAATGCCGGTTTTCCTCTATTCCCGGCATTTGTTTCTTTTTTATTTTTCTTATTTGAATTATTTATTTTTGATTAATAAACTTTAAATAGCAAATTATTTCTTGAATTATACGAGGAAAAAAAGAGAATGACATTATTATCTACCTTAGCTACAATTTTTGGAATAGTTAGTGGCCTTGCAAATATTCCTCAATGGATTAAAATTTTTAAAAGAAAAAGTGCTAAAGATATTTCAGTAATTACCTATCTTCTTTTTTTTATTGGAACAATTATTTGGATTTTTTATGGAATTGAAATAAATGAACTTCCTGTAATTTTATCAAATATTATTGGGGGAATTAACATTTTTATAGTTATTATCGGATGGTTTTTGTACGGTCGAAATAAATCAGATAAAGTTAAAGAGAGGAGAAAATGAGGGTTTCAGCATTATCATCTGGAAGTTCAGCAAATTCTTTTTATATTGAAAATGATGACTCGGCTATCTTAATTGATGACGGACTTTCTTTTAAAGAATTAAATCATAGATTAGCACAGATAAAAAGAAATTCGGATAAGTTAAATGCTATTTTTATTACTCACGAACATTCGGACCACATTAAAGGAGTAGATGTTCTTGCTAGAACTTGTAATATTCCAATTTATTTAACAAAAGAAACCGCAAAAAATGGATTTGTTTGCTCAAATGAAGAATTAATTAATCATATTAAGAATAATGAAACAATAGAAATCAATAAACTTAAAATAAATGCTTTTTCAAAATCACATGATGCAGAAAATCCGGTTTCGTATTGTGTTGAAGAAAAAGATAAAAAAGTTTCAATTATAACCGATATTGGATTTCCTTGCAAAAATGTTATCTCAAACATAAATGATTCGGATTTTGTTTTTTTTGAATCAAATCATGATGAAAATATGTTAAAAAATGGTCCATATCCTTATTTTTTAAAAAATAGAATTCTCGGAGACAAAGGACATCTTTCAAATCTTCAAAGTTCATTATGCTTACTCGAACATTCAGATAAAAAATTGAACCATATTGTTTTATCACATTTAAGCGAAAATAATAATACCGAAGAAATTGCTTTCAATACTTGCAAACAGTTATTAAAAGAAAGATCTGATTTAAAACCAAAAATTTCGGTTTCGACTAGAGACCATGCTACCGGATTATTTAATGTTTAATAAATTTTTAAAAATATTCAGATTTACACAATTTTTCCCCTAATTCCTTACCCAATTTTTTTAACTTCTCTTTTTCTTCTTTATTTAATTTTTTTATATTAAAGATATATTTTAATTCCAATCCTTCTCTTTCAGAAGGAAAATATTTTCCATGCAACAAATTATAAAAGTTTTCTATCTCTTTTGAATTAAAATTAAAAATTGTTTCGTAAGTTGGAATTTCTTTTATAGATTCAATTTTATGCTCATAATACAAAATCCTTATTCCCTTTACCACTGTTGCAAGAACTATTTTTTTCGAGGCATTGTTAGGCAAATACGGAACTTGTTTGAAATATTCATTAAGTTTAGTGTATCCATTCTCAGAATCTATTAAATTTTTTATCTTTTTAGAACCGATTTTGATTATTGATAAAGAATCTTCTAATTTTTTTCTGGAAATTTTATGTTTAGACGATTTAACAATTTTAATCCCTTGCCTATAAAAAATTTAAGTTAAAACTTCACATCCATCTGCAGTAACTAAAAATGTATGTTCTGCTTGAGAAACTGGTTGTCTAGAAACCTCATTAAGTTGAGAATATTGATAAATTATTCCTTGATCTTCAAGTAATTTCAATGATAAATTTGCTCTGGTTCCAAAAATATCAACTAACCATCTTCCTGCAAAAGGCAAAGTCAAATAATTTTTTTCAATATAATCAATTATCTTTCTTGTTTCTAGATCTCTTACTGGTTTTTTTGCAATTAATTTAAAAATTCCGGAAGGCTGTCCATCTTTAACCATCCCATTTCCAGGTGTTGCAAATGGTTCAATTGCAATAATCATCCCTTCTTTTAATTTTGAATTTGATTTTGAATCATAATTAGGAATTGTTAATCCTGCATGTAAATTATATCTTTTTATTTCGTGCCCAGACAGATTTTTTATTGATTTAAAACCAAATTCTCTTATTTTTGATTCTATTGCTTTTCCAATTTCTGAAACCGTTACTCCTGGTTTGATAACCTTGCTTGCTTCTTCTAATGCTTTTTCAGATGCCTTGACTAAATCTAAAAATTCATTATCTGGAGTTAAATCTAAAGTAAAAGCACTATCACCAACATAACCATTATAACTCACTCCAATGTCAATTTTTAATAATCCCTCTGCAATACTTGGATCGGTTTGATAAGGAGTATAATGTGCGGCTGTTTCATTAATGCTTAAATTAACTGGAAATGCGGGTTTTGCTCCTAATTCATTAATTTTTAATTCAATCATATCGGCAATATCTCTTAAAGACATTCCCTGTCGAATAATAGAACGAGCATATTCTGAAACTTCTCTAGATATTTGACCTGCTTTTCTAAAATTTTCTAATTCTTTATGTTCCATCAAAATTATAGATAAATAAGATATTTAAATTTAATTGTATTAAAGAAGATAATTTTAAACTCCATTAATTTTCAAATTTTTTAAAATTATTGAAGATCACGAAATCTTTAGTACCACATACACTCTAGAAAACTTTTGTTTTCTGGGTCTCGAAAATGTTTCACATTTTCAAGGACTTTAGTATGTGGTTTGTATTTGATTTCGGGATACAGAAAACAGAAAACCGCAATCCTGCAGAAATTTATAATTTCTGTGCGTCAAAAATCTTATAGATTTTTGAGCGTTTAGATTGTGGATAAGGTTTTCTGTTTTCTAGTATTATCAAAAATTATTCAACATATTTTGATCTTTTATCTTTTGGAAGAAAGTTTATTAAATTTTCACCAAAATAATTCCCCATACCAATTACCAAATTATCTAAAGATTTTACAATAATAAATCCATTTTTAATATTTTCTTTCTGCTCTTCAGATAAACAGATGTCTATCCCCAAAAACCAACTTTTTTCTTGTTTTTGAGACAAAATAACAAAGTTTTTTCTTGCATATTTTCCAAATAATGTAGAAAAATCAAAACTAAATCTTGATTTTTTTGATTCCAAATTTAAAAAATAAATTCCAATATTTTGAACTTTTAATTTTTTCTGAAAAGACGGAATATTTACTAAATCAATATTCCCTGAAAAATATCTTAATTTGTTTTTTCCGGAATAAAAAAATTGTCCTACTAACAGTTCTTCTATTTTTTCTTCTTCAAAATTATATTCTTTTTGAATATTGTCTAGAATATCTTTTTTTTCTTTTCTTGATAATTTTTGAAATTCCATTTTTTTGTTTTTTAATTTGTTTTTTTATTTTTCTATTTTTCTTTTATTTTAATTATTCTATTTATTTTAATTTTCAAAATTTATCTTTTATTTTAATTATTTTTGCAACAAAAAATCCTTCTGAACCATTGTCTTGTGGCCAAAATTTAGCACAATTTTTTATTTGATTATCTAATTTTTTATTTTGATATTTAATTGTCCCTTCTTTTGATTTTAACGGAAAAGAAACTTTTTCTATTTTAATTTGAGCAGGATATTTTTCAAGTAGATATTGAATAACTTCTTCATCTTCTTCAATATCTAAAGTACATGTGCTATATACTAACGCTCCTTGAGGTTTTAATATCTTAAAAGCAGATTCAATTAAATTTTTTTGAATTCTAGAAAATTTTTTGATCATATTTTCATTCCATATTTTCATTGCTTCGGGATCATTCATTATTGTTCCTTCTCCAGAACAAGGAGCATCAATTAATATTTTATCAAAAAGAAATTTTTCTTCATTAAATACCTTACAGAATTTTAAACCATCTTCTTGGGTTAAAATTGTGTTTGTAACGCCACATCTTTCTAAATTTGAAGAAAGAATATTTATCCTATCCTTTTTAACTTCATTTGCAAAAATTGTTCCTTTATTCTTCATAAACATTGCTAATTGAGTAGTTTTTGAACCAGGAGCAGCACATAAATCTAAAACCAATTCATCTTCTTTTGGATTTAAAGCATAAACCGGCAGCATACTTGTTAATTCTTGAATGTAATAATTACCTGTTTGATGTTCTCTTTTTTTTCCTAATTCCCCGGGATTTAATTCTGATTCAATAACAAAAGCATTTAATTCAGGATATTCTTTGAAATTCCAAGAGTTTTCTTTGAAAGTTTTTTTTATTTCATTAAAAGAAGATTTTAAAGTATTTACTCTTAATGCTTTTCTTGTTCTTTTTTGTAATGTTTCAAAAAACTTGTTTGCTTCTTGTTTTCCGACTTGTTTTTCTATTCTTTTTTTAAAAGATTCTTTAACTTCCATTGGTGAATTTATACTGATTCATATACCCATCTATGAACTTAGTATTTATAAAAAATAAAAAATGAAAGTTTATATACATTGGGATAAATGAATTAGAATGAATTAGGATGAATTAGAGTAACTAAATTTTTTATGTACCCTTAGGAGGATAAAATGCCTTGGAAAGAATTTTTTCCATATGAACCTAGACTAAATCAAGACAATATTGCTAACTTTGTTTTAGAAACAGCCAAAAATAAGAAAATAGGGGTAATTGAAGCACCCTATGGTATTGGTAAAAGTATTTCTATGCTTTCCTCTGCACTTACATTAGGAAAAAAAGTAGTATTTGTTACATGCAATACCTCTGCCCATAATTCTATTGTTGATGAAGTTTTGAAAATAAACGAGAAATTAGGGAAAAAATTAATTGTTGCTAGTTTAGTTGGAAAAGAAAAATTATGTGCATTTGAAAATTCTTTTAGTTATGACTATTGTGATTATTTAAGAAAAAATAATGAATGCGATTATTATAAAGAATGTTTTTCAAAACAAAAATCTGAAACACAAAAAGGCGAAAGAAAAATCTCCCAAAAATGCTTAGAAATTTTAAAGATTATTGAAGAAGAGATAATAAAAAATCCAAGAACACTGGCTGGCATTGCACTTCACAAACATATTAAAGAATTATCCTTAAAAAAAGGTGTTTGTCCTTATGAAGTTATTATTCAATTAATCAAAAGAGCAGATGTGGTAATATTAGATTATTTCCATATATTTAGTAATATTTACACTCTAACAAAGACAAAAATGGGAATTGAACCAAATGAATCTGTTTTATTTATAGATGAAGCAGATGAATTAAAAGATAGAATTTTATCAATATTAACAAAACAAATGTCTCTTTTGGGATTACTTAGATTAAAAGAACAAGTTAAAAAAGTGAATGGAATAAGCGATTCAGAAATTATTTTAATATCTGAATTTGCTAGTGCTTTTGCGGAATTTTTTAAAAATAAAAAAGAACAAGGAACATTTGATATAAATAAAGAAGAATTTATTGAATATTTAGAAAAAAAATTTGGCAAGTTGGATGACTTAATTAAAGATTTAGAAAAAATAGTAAATAAAGTTGCAGAAGTTTCTGAAAAAATATCTTCAAAACCAAATCTATTTTTAGAATCATGGTTAAAATTAAATAAAAACTATTTTAGTTATGGGGTAAAGGAACAAAATAAAGAGGTATTGGCAATTGCCCCTTATGAATTAAAAAATGTGGTCATTCTAAAAGATTTGAACGGAGAATATTTAATCCAAGATATTTTAAAAGAATTTAGTTCTTCATTTCTTTTTTCTGCTACAATAGGAAATCATGAAACATTTGTAGAAAATTTAGGATTAAATAAAGAAAACACTGAATTTTTTAGTTCTAAAGAGTTTAATACCCAAAATTTTAAAGTAATTTTAAGAAAAGACATTTCATCAATTTATACAAAAAGAAAAGAAAATTCTTTGCGGGTCGCAAAAGATGTTTTATTTTTATCTAAACTTTGTAACGGATTATTACTCGCTTTTCCATCGTATGCTAGTTCAAGAGATATTTTACCTTTAATTAACGCCGAAAATTTAGAAGATGTAAAAGAATGCATAAATCAACCCGGAAAAGTATATTATGTTGTTCTTGGAGGAAAAAATAGTCGAGGAATTAATAAAGCACATAACTTGGAAGGAGTTTATATTTATGGAATACAAATTCCAAAACCGGATGATTATTTTTTTGTAAAAAGAAAAGATTATTTAATAAAAAACTATGGAGAAGAAAAGGCTTACAAGTTAATTTATAATAATACTATGAGCAAGACATGCCAAACTGCCGGAAGAATTTTTAGAACAAGAAATAAAAAGGGATTAGTAATTTTTGCGGATTCAAGATATAAATATGATTTTAGATTAAAATCTTTCTTTTATGATTCTTTCCCAGAATATTTTAAAAGAAAATTAATTGAAACAAATACCGATAATGAATTTAGATTAGAATCTGCAAATTTCTGGGGTAAATTAGTTATTTAATTAACAATTTAATCCCCTGTATGGGATATATATCTTAGATGAGATATTTATTTATAAACTTCTAAAAAGAATAATTTATATGGGGGATATAGAAGAAATTGTTCAAAAGAATGATTGGGAAAATAAAGAAAAATGTTCTATTGTAATTGAAAATAATAAAAAAATTAAAACAATTTATGATGACAAATATAGGTCTGGAGATTTTTTAGCCCCAACAGTAATGGAATTTATCTTGATTACATTTGAAAGCGGAATCTATACCCCCTTGGCAATGAGTATAATTGGGAGCCAGTATAATGTAATCCCTGCCGAAATATTCTTGCCAATTGTTTTTGCACCACAAATTGTTACTTATACTGTTGGCAGAACTATTGAAGTTTTTTCAAAAGAAAATTTTAAAAAAAAATTAAAAAAAGATAAAATTACCAAGTTAGAAGAAAGACCAATATATCAAGAAATTACAGATTTAAAAACAAACAAAACAAGAAAAGAAAATTGGATTTATTTACCTTAATTTATAAAACTTGTTTTATTTATTTTTCCAAAATCCATGAACATTACAATAAATTCTTGCAATAATTTTTTTGGGAATTTTTGAAAAATAAAATTCCGTTATTGGTTTGTCTGTTTTGGATTTTAAAAATTGTTTATACGAAATCCCATCTGCAATTAATTCTATCCATTCAATAAAATATTTTTCTTCCATGGGATGTTCAATTTTTCCAACTTTTATAATAATTTTTTCTTTTTCTTTTAAAATTAAGGGAATATGTTTTTCTAAAGATGCATCAACAGAATTTTATTTTAAAAGTTCCATTGGTTGCCCATAACAAACCAATTGCCCCTTTCCAGCATGATTTAATTCCACAATATTCCCACAGATATTACATTTGTATACCTCATTGAGGTTTGTTATTTTATAATAATTTTAAATTAATATTCCTCACACTTCACTTGATAAAATGCTTGTGGATGGTCGCAAGACGGACATTTTTTTGGTGCTTCTTTTCCAATATGCATATAACCACACTCTCTACATATCCAAACTGTTTCTTCTTTCCTTTTGAATGTTGTCCCATCTTCTAAATGGGCTAATAATTTTTTGTATCTCTCTTCATGGTGTTGTTCTGCTTTGGCAATTGCTCTAAGTTTTTTTGCAATATCATTAAAACCTTCTTCTTCTGCAACATCTGCAAACTCCGGGTACATAGAAGTATATTCATAATTTTCTCCAGCAATTGCAGATTTTATATTTTCCTTTGTAGTTGAGAATATAATTGGAACATCTGATTCTATCTTTAAAGTTTCTTTAATTCTTTCTTTTTCTTTTAATGTATTAATTAGTTTATATAACTCTTTAGCATGTGTTTTTTCTTGATCTGCAGTTTCTAAAAAAATTGCTGCAATTTGCTCAAAACCTTCATTTCTTGCTGTAGATGCAAAAAAAGTATATCTATTTCTTGCTTGACATTCTCCTAAAAATGCCTTTGTTAAATTTTGTATTGTTTTTTTCATTTTAATTTCCTTGAGATATTATTTAAATTATTTATCCTATTTATCTTATTTATTATCTTTCTTTATTTTTATATCTTTTCTATTTATCTTGAATTTTTGCTTTTTTAATTATAAAGTTTCCCGCATAATTATAATATTTAATTTCTGAATTAATTATTTTGATTCTTTTTTTAAAAATGGGCATATCTAAAACTGTTGTTTCAATTTCTCCCCCTTCTCCTGCCGGATTAATTTTATATTTTTCTTTAAATTTTTTCATTTTTTTTATAAATAAATTATCAATTTTATTTCCAAGAAGTTCTTTTTCTAGGGGATAAGCAAACACTCCAGAGATTATAACTTCCATTTTTTCCTCAATAATTTTATTTAAAATTTCAAGTTGATCTTTTTGCCAAAGAGGATTTATACATTTAATATTCAATTCATCACATATCTTTTGTATTCTAGAAGATTGATAAACTGATTGAATCGCACCAGTAACAATTCCCTCTATTTTATATTTTTTAATTGCAAAAATAATTCCTTTTTTCAAGTCCATTAATTCTTCTTCTTTTTTTCCTTCTGTTTCTTGCTGTAATAATGGAATATCTAAACATTTAGCTTGTATTTTGGTAATGTTTATATTGGGAGTATGAAACATATAACTTTCTTTATTTTTTGAAATTAAAGAGATTAAACAAGAAACAGTATTTCCTTTTTTTATAACTTCATTTAATGCTAAACAAGAATCTTTTCCTCCTGAAAATAAAACTCCTAGTTTCATATTAATTTGATTATTAACCTTTAAATTTACAAATACAAAAATTAAAAACAACTTAATAATCTTTTCTTTTATCTACTTAAAGACAAATAAAAAAATTATTTCTTGTTGGTATTTATTCTAAAAATTTTATAAAGTGCACAAAATCCAGTTATTGCGGTTATAATCAAAATCAAGGAAATTATCCCAAAAACAATTTGCCATGTTCCAATTAAGGTTCTTGCCCAAACAAAAAGCAAGATTGCTAAAATTGTTCTTAAAACTCTATCTAACTTTCCTTCATTTTTTTCAAATAAACAGCATTTCTTTTTACTAACTGTTTTTGCTTTCTTTTTTGTAACTCTTTTTTTTGCCATTTTATCTTTAAACTAATAAGAATCTTTGGAATTTAATGCTTAAATATATTCTTATAATAGAATATGTGCCAAATTATATGAAAAATAGAGATTATTATCATAATTATTCCAGATTCAATATGGACAAATGAAATATTTTGATTTAATTGAAATATTCCATAATTTAAATTTAAAATGTAAATTACTGAACTAATTGCACAAACTAAAAAACTTAATGTTAAGAGAATGTTCCATATCTTTTTGTGTAAGACATGCGAAATTTTTTCCTTCTTTGATAATATTGTGGTTAAAATATAAAGCAAAACTAACAAAAAGAAGATAGATAAGAAGGGATATTTTTCTTGAAAAATATTTGAATTGTTTAATGTATTTTCATTTTGTTGAATATCTTGAGATAAATCACAAATTCCGTCTTGATTTTCATCAGTATATAACCTACAATCCCCGGGATAGGTATCATTTATTTTTCCAAATGGACAATCTGTTTCTTGAGATAGAACAAAAGAAAAATTTCCAAAAACAAGTAATGCTATAAAAATAAAAAAGATTAACCCATTATTTGAGTTTATTAGTTTCATAAGTCTTTTAATATTTCTTCTTTTATAAATTTTAACAATATTTTAAAAATATTTAAAAAAGCAAGATGTCTTATTTTTTTATGATAAAAGATTTTTTACAGTTTTTGAAAGAATATAATGTAATTGCTTTAGCAATTGCATTCATCATAGGAGTTGCTTCAACTTCTTTGATTAAATCTTTAGTAGACAATATTATCATGCCAGTAATAACTCCATTTATTCCAGGAGGGGCGTGGAGAGAAGCAGTCTTAACTCTTGGTCCAATCGTATTGAAATGGGGAGCATTTTTAGCAGAAGCAATAAATTTTGTGATTATTGCATTGGTTGTATTTATAATTGCTAAAAAAGTTTTGAAAGAAGAAAAAGTTGCAAAGAAATAGATAAAGATTAAAATTTTATTTTTCTTTTTTAATTTTTATTATTTAAATTTATTTTTATATAATACAATAAAATATTTAAAAACCGCTAAATTATTTCAATTCTTGTTTATTACATAAGTTCTTTAATTCATCAATAAAATTTTTATCTTCTTTTATTAATTCTAAACTCTTATCTATTATTTGTCTCACTCTTTCCCTGGTTAAATCAAAAATTTCACCTACTTCTTTTAATGTTCTTTCATATCCATCTTTAAGACCAAATCGTAATAACACAATTTCTTGAGATTTGCGGGGAAGAGAAGAAATTTTTTTAAGCATTAATTTTTTAATTTTTTCTTTATAAACCTTTTTTTCCGGAGAATCTAATTCCCCATATTCTAAATGATCTATCATTAAAGAAGAATCCTCTTCAAATTCATTGATGGGGGCATCTAAAGAAAATATTTCTACTCTTTTTTCAAGTGTTTTCCTAATGGTTTCTTCTTTTTCATTGAATGTATTTGCAAGATGTTCTAAAGAATCGTCTCTCCCAGTAAATTTAAAAAAATTTTGTTTTTCCTTTTCAAATTTTTTTATTTCAAAATTCAAATTATGGGGCAAGGCAATTAAAGTTCCATCGGTCTCCAAATATTTTCTTATTCTTTGTTCAATCCAAAAATATGCATATGTTGAAAACCTTGTTTTTTTAGATAAATCAAAAGATTCTATAGAACGCATTAAACCTAAATTTCCTTCTTGAATTATATCCATTCGAGAGGCAGGATATTTAGCAAAATAATTTTTTGCAACACTTATAACCAATCTTAAATTAGAATTAAAAATTTTCTCTTTTATTTTTAAATTTCCTTGTTTTAATAATTTAAAATTTTCTCTTTGATCTTTTTCACTTAATACTGGATATTTCTTTATTTGGTATAAATAATTATTTAAAATACCTACATCATCTCCTGATTGAGATTCAAAATAGTTTCCCCTTCGCTTTCTATACATAATTAAAATAAATTTTGGGTATATTTAAGCATTTTCATTTCAAACATAAGATATTTAAATCACTATCTAAATAGACTTTAGGTGGCTTTGAATAAACTTCAAACAACATTTATTAGACAAAATGGATATAAACAAATCAATTAAAAGAAAAATAAAAGAAATCGGATTAATTGGGATTTTATTTTCAAGTATTCTTTTTTCTTGTGCTAAAACACCCACTTATGAAATTATAAAACCAGAGGATTATAAAAATCAAAGCAAATGGAAAAAAGAAGCAGGAATAAAAATATATGCAGACATCTATACAAATGTTCTTGGTTTAATGGCACGAATTACTATTGAAGATAATGTAAATCTCCCAATAGAAAAAATGTTGGAATCGGTTGATTTAAACAAAGATAAATATATTATTCCCGAAGAATTTTATAAATTTAAAAAAGAGAAAGGATATTAAATTTTATTAAATTTAATTAAACATATAGCATAATAAGATGGTAAGAATAAATCTAATTAATCCAAGATATTTATCAGACCAACATTTGATTGCAGAATATGATGAAATTTTAATGTTATTGGGATATGTAAAAAAATATTCCATCTTAAAATTAGAAGAAATTCCGAAAAAATATTGTTTTGGAGAAGGGCATATTAAATTTTTTAAAAATAAGTTATTATATTTAAAAAGAAGACATGAATTAATAAAAAAAGAGATGCAAAATCGTGGTTTCAAAACTAATAAAAAATAAACCTTCAAAAATTTAACAAACCACTAATTAATGATTGGAAACCAAATATTCGAGATAAAAATATAATAAAAGAGCGACTTATTCAAAAATTAAAAAAGAAACCAAGTTACTATCGATATTATGGCAAGAATAAACCTCTAAGATTTTTTATAAGTATAACTAATGAAGAATAAACTTCTGATAAAAAGATTTATATATTACGGTATTATTAATAATACATATGTATAAAAAAATTAACATAACTGAAAATACATTACAGGTTTTATCCCTATTCACTTATGATTTTAATAGAGAATACTATATTCGAGAAGTTCAAAGATTATTAAAGATAAGTCCAAGAACCGCACAACTTATTCTTGAAAATTTAGAAGATAAGGGGGTTATAGAATCAAAGATTAGAGGAAAAATTAGAACATTTAAACTAAATCCAAGCGAGTTTACTAAAAGATATCTTATTTTTGCAGAACAATATAAAACATTAACCTTTTTAGAAAAAAAACTTTTGATTAAAGAGATTATAGAAAAAATATCCCCCCAGATTAATGGAATAGGGGTTATATTTGGGAGCTATGTTAAGGGATTAGAAAGAGAAAATTCAGATTTAGATATTTTTATTGCGGGGAGTTATAATCAAAAAGAGATAGAAAAAATCTCAAAAAATTGGAATATAGAAATAAACATTAAATGTTATCCTATAAAAAATTTTGAGAAAAATATTAATAAAGACATTTTTTTAAAAGAAATTCTAAAAGACCATATAATCTTTTGTAATGCGGAAAAATTTATACAAACAATTTTTAAAGATGGATAAAATTAAATGGTGTATTGAAAAAAAAGAAGGATTAAAATTAATTAATTCCAATCCAAATTTAGCCAATGCCTACATCAAAAAAGCAGAAGATGCTCTTGAATCTATGAGGGTGAATAATATCAAAGATTGGAAAATTTCAACAGCCTATTATACTATTTATTTTTCACTTTATGCTTTATTAATGAAAATAGGGATAAAATGTGAAGTTCATTCTTGTACCATTGAATTTGCAAAAAGATTTTTAACTGAATATTTTGACGAAACAGAATTAATATTTCTTGAACATTCATTAAAAGCAAGAATTGATTCACAGTATTATATTGATAGAACTGTTCCAGATGAACAATATAACAAAATGATTCAAAAATCTCCAGAATTTTTAATTAATTAAAATTTCTATTTTTTTAATCACCCCCCTTCTGCATTTAGCCACTAAAAATTATTGCATTGAACATCGCGATTAAAAAATTTTAATTCTCTTCTTAATAATTTTAAAATCTCTCTTAGTTTAGGTAAGATTTTAGCAATTCCATTAAATTTTATGCACGCGCCGGTCCTTCGGAACAGATAGTTCGCTTCGCGAAAATTATATTTCTTTTGCTTTACATCTTCCACCACAAGAAACACCACAAGAATATTTCTCACATAAAATAATTTCTCTAATTTTTTTAGCATTTTCACTTCTCCAGATGTCAGAAATAGAATTCTCATAGATATTTCCTATAGGATTGGTTGCTAAATTACAAGGAAAAACTAATCCTTCTGAAGAAAGATACATTCCCGTTCTTAATGCACTACAACCATAAAATTTAGAACTTTCTACTTCTTTATTATATCCTTGAGGATACAACCCACTTTTTTCTAATTCTACCGAATACAATGAACCAAAATATCTTATTTCTTTTCTTAATTTAAAAATTTCTGCAGAAATGTCTTCCAATTTTTCTCCAGAACCTCTTTGCATAAGTAAATTAAATCTTATCCTATTTTTTGAATTTTGGAATAATTTAAACATTGCTTCTATTTCAGATTTGTTCTTTCCCATAATTGTAAAATTTATTATAGGACTTAATCCATAATCATTACATAATGAAATAGCTTTCCTTACTATTTGATAATTTTGGCTTCTTGTAATTTTATTATGGGTTTCTTCAGTTGCACCATGCAAGCTTATATTTAATTGATTAATATATTTTGATAAAAATTTAACATTGTCCTCGTTAATTAAACTTCCATTTGTTGTGATTTCAATATTCCTAACTCCTTTTTCTTTTGAATATTCTACAAAATTAAAAAAAGAAGGATGCAGAAAGGGTTCTCCTCCAGTCAATTTTAAATTCTGCCCACCTTTCTCTCTAAATTCATCAACAATTTCTTCGAGTTTTTCCAATCTAATTACTGACCCATTTCCTGACTCATTCCAGCAATGAATACATTTTTGATTACATTTTTTTGTTAATTCAATTTCTAAACTTATCGGAGAATAAAACCCCCAACCATTTAATCTAAAACTATCAACTTTGAATATTTTAAAATTATCTGATAAATTTATCTTTGAAAATTCTTCATTACTTATCCAAAATGAATCTCTTCCAAAAATTGCCCAACCATCTGAACAATTAACTAATTCCTTGTATTCTTCTTTTAATATAGAAATATCTAAATCTCTATAATTATTGATTTTACAAGGCGTTCCTGGATGGCATAATTTTTTCATTTTTTAAAGAGGATTTGAATTCTTCTTCTAATTCATTTAGTTCTTTTCCAAACACCTCTTTAAAACTTTCTTCTTCTGATTTTTCTTTTATTTTTTTAATAAAATCTGCAATTTTTTTATTTCCAAATTTTTTAATTAAAAATTTAAAAAATTCCCTTGACTGTTGATAAGCATAGTGTTTGTTCCAGTCCTCTTTTTTTTCTAAATTTTTAAAATTCACAAATTTTTTTACTTTTAATGGATAATCTCCAAAAGATAAATACTCGCAAATTCCTTCCTCAATCCAGGGAAATGTTTGTTTTGGCCAAAGAATTCTTCTTATAAACATATGTGCCAATTCATGCAGAATTACTCTTTCAAATTCTTCTGCTTTATGCTCTTTTTTTTCAAAATCTTTTTTATCTAAGATGATAACTCTTCCATTATTTAGAGCAGAACCAACAACAAAAAATTCTGGTTTTTTACCTCTTTCCAATTCGGAAAATCTTTCAAACATTTCCAATGGCAAAATCTCTATAAAAACATCTCCTGGTTCAAAATCAAAAAATTTTATTAGAGAATTAAACTTATCACTAATTAAATCTTTATACTTCAAAGTAAGCATATTTCCATAGTGTATTGGCATTTTGAATTAGTAAGTTGCACAATGACAATTGTCGCATGCAGCATCACAAGAATACTCTGCCATGTCATAAATACTGAATCTGCTTTCTTCGCTTTTTGCATTGTATGCAGGTATCTTGATAGACATAGCTCGGATATCTCTAAGAGATGCTTTTCCTACATCTTCTGCCTTTTTTTCTAAGGTTTCCATTTTAACATCGGTCTTTTTTTGGGAAAAATATTTTGCTAAAGGATATAATAAATCTCTTCTCAACAATGGCTCCCCTCCTGTTAGAACAACTTCAAAAATTTCACTATCAACAATCTGTTTTGCTATTTTCATGGAATTTTCTATGGACATTCCCGTATCTTGATTTTCTAATCCCCTTGTAGAATTATAACAATACCTACATAAATTATTGCATCCGTAAGTCAAAGCCATTTGAGCTGTAACTGGAGATTTTAATTCCCTATAAATTGGTTTAGAGTCATTTTCTTTCATAATTTTTAAAAGATATAAAACTATTTAAGGTTTTTGAATTGTAACTTTTTAGTTAATGCATAATCGTTATTCTTTGCTTATTTTTTTAAAAAAAGATGAAATAATATTTTTAAGGGAGATAGATATTAGAGAGACACACACTTAATTTTTATCTTTGAGATTTTTTACTCTTTCAGCTCTCCCTACTTCGATTTTTAAAATTATTTTAAGTTTTAATAAATCTTCAATTACTTTCTTTGATTCATTCTCTTCAGTTAATTCCGAATATGTTTTTTTATTGTCAATCTTCTTTAACAAACAATATGCTTTTTTGTCTATTAAAAATAATCCTCTTACAGTTTTTATTATTCCTCCAAATTTTTCTTTTCTAATTTTTAAATCGGGATGCTTAAATAAAATATATTCAGTCATTTTCTATTAATTGATGAATATCGTCAAGTCGCTTAGATTTATTATATGCCGATGCTCTACAACCTCCTCGACAAATTACTAAATGTTTACATCTTTCACACATTAAAGGAATATTTTCCATTCTTCTTATTTTTTTAAGAATTTTTGAATTTTTCCATATTTTTAAAGGATCATCTTCTAGTATATTCCCTAAAATATGCTCATAAGCAACACAAGGTCTTAAATCCCCTTTTGGGCTAATGACTATTTGAGTAACTCCTGCATCACAGATATTTCCAATTAAAGAAATAACTTCATCATCTATTTTCTTTTTTAGAGAACATAGAGGATAACAACCCCCAATAAATGTTCTCATAAAAAGTTCTTTTTTCACTTTAACTATTTGATTATATATCTCTAAAAATTGTTTTTTAGTCGGTGCTAATTCTTTATCTAACTTTTTATTTCCTGTATAAACATAAGAACTAACTGTAAAATTGATAACTCCCAAATTTTTTAAAAACTTGGCTGTATCATACACTTGGTTATATGTTTTTTTTGTTGGAACCATATTGATATTTATATTTTCTGGAGAAAAATATTTAAGAGCATTTCTTATCCCAGAAACAGTTCTACCAAAAGAATTTTTCATCCCGGTAATTTTGTTATTATCTCTTTCTTTAAAACTATGAAGGGATATTTGCATATCAGATAATCCGTTTTCTTTCAATCTCTTGCATACTTCTTCTGTCAATAATGTTCCATTTGTAATAATACTTACTTCAATTCCATATTTTTTTGACGCCCTTTCAATTATTTTAAATAAATTTTTTGAGATAAGGGGCTCTCCTCCAGAGAGAATCAATCCAAAAATTTTCATTCTTGCTAACTTGTCTATAATTTTTAATTGTTGTTTTAATGTTAACTCTCTTTTTTTACAGGAATTTTTCTTTCTATTTTTCCAAACATTATAACAAAAAATGCATCTTTGATTGCAATTTTCTATGATTTCATATTGAGCATATAGAGGTGCAGAAATTTTCAAACAAGAAACTTTTTCTATTCTTGTTTTCATCGAGGCTTTGTCTATTAAAAACTTTTCATTAATCTGTTTAAGATTATATTTTTCTTTTATTCCCATTTGAATGTTCCAAAACCATATTCATTAAAATTATTTTTTAAGTCTATTTTTTTCCTATATTTCCACCTTTCTGAATTGTAATTTTCAATTAATTTTTTTAATTTATTTTCATCCTTCGCTTCCCATGCACACATTATTTTCTCTCTAATCTCCCCTAAATTTTTTGAAATTTGCAAAAATCTTTCTTTAATTTTGGTGTTTATTTTTGGAATTTTTTGTTTTTTTATTTTGTTTAAATTTTTTTTATCAATAAATTCGGAATAGGCATAATAATTTTCATTATAATCCCCCCATGAAAGAGTTTCTAAATAATCTAAAAAAATTTGTTTGTCAAAATTTTTGATTTCTTTATTTATCTTAACTTTAAAAGGGAGGGTATTTAATAATAATTTCATACTCGGAGAATTTTTTAAGGGATCCTCCATTATTTTTTTTATAAATCCTTCATAATTATAATCATTTAAAATAGATAAAGAATCAATAATTGTTTGAATTCTTTTTTCAGGTCCTAAAAAAGTTAAATTATTAAGCGTATTTGATATGTTAAGATTATTATTTTTAAGAGTTATTGGGATTTTCCATTCTGAAATTTTTGCTAAGAAAACATCTAATTTCTTATTAGAATCTTTATAAGAAGGTTCAGAAAATTTATCAAAAACAATGCCCTTTTTAAAAAAATCTTCTGGAAGTTCTGACATTATTATGGTTGTAACCATTTCTGCAAAAGCTTCGTCTAAAGAAAAAATAGAATTTTCTATAAAAAAAGGTTCCATAGACCATTTGAGTCTATCAAATTTTTTTGACGAGATTAAGTTTGATATTTTCTCTCTTAGGATTAAATGTGCTCCTTCATGTAAAATTGTATGAATTTTCATATAATTATCAAAAGAATCTGGAACAAATACTGCCCATCTTTTAATATCATAACATCCAACCCCTCCTTTTTGTAGAAAAACATCAAATCTTTTGTTAAAAGGAATGAGTCTATTCAATTTTTTATTTAAAACCCTCATTAAATCATCTATAATAACCTTTTCCATTATGAAAAGAATTCTATGTCTTATAAAAACTTTATGCTGCCAGAACTTTTTCAAAGAGTTCTTCTATATTTTTTTCAAGATCTTTCTTTTTTGAAAAATCCATTGAAGAAGCCTTTCCATGTCTACAAACACATACGCAAACACAAGGTTTTTCACAAGATGAATGCACTCTGCTCCCTTCTTCATATGACGAATCAAGAGCACTAAAGAGAGGGATAATATGTTTATAGTTCTCTGAATCAATTTTAGTTTTATATTCCATAAAAAAGGAATACAATTAATATTTATAAACTTTGTTGTGGTTGAGTTTATAATTATTTAGGTGTGCGTTATTCTTTGCTTATTTTTTTAAAAAAAGATGAAATAATATTTTAAAGGGAGATAGATATTAGAGAGACGCTTGCTTTTTCTCTTTCATACTCTAAGTTTAACTATTATAAAGTTAATACATATATTTAAATAGAAGAAGATATTTTAATAATTATCGGTTGTCCTTGAAAAGGATGTGACTGTTAAGCCTCTGTTGAGTATTCGGCTATTAATATGGTGGAAGGGCTATAACTCACCATATGAAATCTGTACTCTTTAAGCTTCTTTACAGCACGAGGAAGATAACCATTAAAACAAACTGATAGGTTAAGATTGAATTGGTCTTTGTTTGTGGCACTTCCCCACCGAGCCCTTTAATAATTATAAAAATGGCGAAGAAAAAACAAACAAAAAAGAAAGTGAAAAAGAAATCTGTTAAAAATCAAGGCAGGTCTCCTAGAAAAAGAACCAAACAAAGTAAAGTTGAAAAACTTAAAAAATTAGCTAAAAAGAAAAAGACTTCTAAAAAAAAGTAAGAATGCATTTCTACTATTGAGCGGTAAAAAAATATTATTTCCTATTCTTTTGTTTTAACTCTAACTTTTAGATATTATCAAAAATTTCTACTAAGATTACAATTAAAAGAAATTTTTCTCCCTCACTAAAAGCAAAAGTAAATACCCGAAAGATAAGAAGAAATAAAAAACCAAAATATTTAAATAAGAATTTTTACTTTTTACTAAAAGATAAAAATGGAATACTTAAGTTAAAAAAGGAAAGGCAATAGTTATTAATGATCTTAGAAGGAGGAAGAACTTATAAAATGAAAAAAAGAGAAATGAAAATGGAATTAAGTAAAGAAAAAATAATTTCAAGTTTAACAAAAACAATTGTAAGCAATAAATTAACAAGAAATATTGCTGCTAAGCAATTTGAAAAAATTCTTTATAAACGAATGGTCAAAACAAATGATCCATTATTTTCTAAAAATGCACGATTGGATAAATTTAATGGAGTAAAAGCAATGTATCTTTCTGTTCTTAAAAATTTAGATAAAGGTTTTATTTCTAAAAGAGCAACAAAAAGAATTATTGAGACTTTAGTTGAATCGGCTATGTTTGGGGGGAATAATAAAGAAGAAGTAATGTTAAAATTTAAGAAAAAATATGGTATATTCCCTCCTTCATTTATTACACTTAGTCCAACTAAAAAGTGTAATTTAAATTGCACAGGGTGTTATGCTTCTTCAACAGCAAGGACGGCTGAATCATTAAATTGGAGCACAATTGATAAAATAATGACTGAATTGCACGATGAAATGGGAATGAGATTTTTTGTTATTTCTGGTGGAGAGCCATTAATGTATCATAGTGAAGGAAAAACAATTTTAGATTTACCTAAAAAATGGAAAGATAGTTTTTTTTTGATATACACAAATGGAACATTAATCACAGAATCAATTGCTAAGGAAATGGCAGAACTTGGAAACATAACTCCTGCTATTTCAATTGAAGGTTTAGAAAAAGAAACAGATGATCGAAGGGGAAAAGGGATTCATAAACGAATATTAAAAGCAATGAAAAATCTAAGAAATGCTGGCGTACCTTTTGGAACATCTGTAACCGCAACAAAGAATAATGTTAATATCTTGTTAACCGATGAATTTTATAAATTTTATTTTGACAAATTAGGAGCTACATATATGTGGATGTTCCAGTATATGCCCATTGGTAGAAAATTCACAACAAAATTAATGATTACTCCTGAACAAAGGTTTGAATTGTTTAAGAAATGGAAACAAGTGATTAGTGAAAAAGAATGGTTTGTAGCAGACTTTTGGAATAGCTCAATACTCTCAGACGGTTGTATATCATGTGGAAGATCAGGAGGTTATTTTTACATAGATTGGAAAGGCAACATTATGCCCTGTGTTTTTGTCCCATATTACAAACATAATGTAAACCAATTGTTTTCTGAAGGAAAAAAAATAGCAGATGCTTTGTTTTCTGATTTCTTTGTTAAAGGAAGACAATGGCAAGGAGAATATTTTAATCAGAATGGAAAACTAGGAAATATATTAAGACCTTGTTTTATTCGGGATCATCATAAAACATTTGTCAAAATTGCAAAAAAATGCAATGTTATTCCAGAAGATGAATCTGCTAAAAAGGCATTAAAAGATAAGGGTTACCATAAAGAATTAATCAAATTTGATGAAAAACTTAAGGAAATTGAAGATCCTTATTGGGAAAAAGAATATTCAAAAAAACAAAAAGGAAATGAATAAAAAAGGTTGTACTAAAAAGTTAAGGCACGAACTTAATCCTTATTAAACTCTCCGATAGGATTGATTTTTAGTGCAACGATACCGAAGGAAAAACCCAAGAAAATCAAAGATTTTCTGGGCGCCAAAAACTGAAAGTTTTTGAGCGAATCAAAGTAATTTTAGGAGTGTATTCAATCAAGCGAACACAATGAGCCATCAAGAATAAATATCAAGGGACAATTTTTCTATCAACAAGATTAAATTACTAGATTTATGGTTCTTTTTTATAAATTTGAGAAATTTCGTTTAACAAAGCATCTAAAAAAAAATACCCTGTGGCTGAAGCAAGATTAATAAAGTAAAAAACAATGAATACAAGATAAAAACCTTTATCTAAATTATCACTAAATGCAACAATTACCGAAGCAAAAATGTAGGCTAAAGTAATGGCTACAAAAAATAAGATACTCTTTAATTTTAATGAAAGAGATATATTAAATCCAAATATCTTTTTCAAGGTAAATTTTATTAGAGTTATAATAACAAATAAAATAAAAGCCACTGCTGAAAATATTTGCATTATTTCTTTTATACCCATACTGAAAGACCCTGTTTTATAGAGGGGGTTAATAAATGAGAAATATTGAAGAAAATTAAAAGAGAAGTTTGGGTTAATATTCAAAATAATAAATAACAGAACAGTTAAAGAAAAAATTACTGATCCTGTTAAAAAAAAATATTTAACGTAACTTATAAAGAATTGTATCGCAGTCAATAAAATTTTTAAGCCTGCCTCATTTTTTGTATTGTTTAACATGTATGCCATATAATGAAGTAACTCTTTTATAAATATTCTTTTTGTTTCGTGTGTTCTCGCACGAGCAAAGCGAGTACGAGGTGGGGAGGCTTTTATTGTTATTATTTTACTTATTTCTCTCTGAGAATCGGGGACAGTAGTTTTTTTATTCTATTGTTTTCAAAAATTCTTCAGCCATTTTAGCAACATCCTCGCCCTCGTTTATTCCCTTCCAAGGTTGTCCTTCAACAACAAGATTAGCAACTACAATATTTGCTCCATTAAAAATAGCACTCCTCGCTTCTTTTAAATCAACTCCCCCAGCAGCCGAAATTAAAACATTATATTTACTTCTTATCTTGTTTACATTTTTGTAGCCAATAACTTTGCCTTTCGTGCTTTCCTCATCTCTTCCTTTATGAAGTATAACCACATCTGGAGGTAATCTTAACTCTCTTACAATCTTTAATGGCTCTTCTATACCAATCATATCGATCATAGAATAAATTTCTAATTTTTTACATTCTTTAATAAATAAGTTTAAAGTTTCAATGGGAGCACTTCCAAGAACAGTCGCAGCACTGGCTCCAGAATTTTTAATCATCTGAATTTCGCCAATTGCTCCATCAGAAGTTTTTATATCTGCAACTATAACCCCCTTCCATAATTGAGAAATTCTTTCTATACCTTTCATTCCCTCTTTTTTAATAAACGGAGTTCCAGCTTCAATAAAAATTCTTTCATTTTCTTTAATATTTGGCAAAATACTCTCAACTGAATTCAAATCAGAATTAAATGCAATTTGCAAATACCTTTTTTTTCTGTCTAACATTTTTATTTTGAGTATTTTTTAACAATGTCAGAAATATCAGAAGGTAAGAATAAAACAATCTTTTCAGATGGGTCTGCTGCAATATCTCTAATAGTTTGAAGTGTCCTTAAATGAATTGCGGCTGGACTTTTAGAAAGATTTTCAGCAGCTTTTCTAAGGTTTTCTGATGCTTTTATTTCTCCTTCTGCCGCAATTATAACTGCCCTTTTTTCTCTTTCAGCTTCTGCCTGTTTAGCCATTGCTCTCTTCATTTCTGCAGGTAATTCAACTTCTTGAATTTTAATTGATTCTATATTTATTCCCCATCCACCTGTTTCATCATCAACTATTTTTTTTATGCTTTCCGCTATTTTCTCTCTTTCTGTTAATACAAAATCTAATTCAGCATTTCCCACAACATCTCTTAAAGCTGCTTGGGTATACTGTTTAACTGCAAACTCATAATCTTCTATTTTTATTATAGCATCAGCAGGTTTCTCAACTCTAAAATAAACGACAGTATTTGCTAAAAGAGGTATATTGTCTTTAGTTATAACTTCTTGTCTTGGAACATCTGCAGTCTTTATTCGAATATCGACTTTTCTCATTGTTTGAATTATAGGAATAATCCATTTCAAACCGGGTTCTTTAACATGACTAAATCTTCCAAATGTAAATACAACTCCTCGCTCATATTGATAAAGTATTCTTATTCCAAAAATTGCTAGAAAGATAATCAAACCAATTGCATAAATCCAAATCATTTTATTTTACCTCTTAAAAAGATTTATATTTCCAAGTTTTTAAATCTTTTGCAAAAATTTTCAGTTCATCGCCCCTTCCCTTGTTCATCGTTTTTCGTTCTCGTTTTCGTTTTTGGAAATTACCCCCTTCGTTAGCCCCTGAAATTATTGAATATAACATCGGGCTTAAGGGAAGTTTATTTCTCGGAAGCACAATACTTATAAACAATTATTCATTTTTTTGTAAATGCGAGAATATTATAGTTATAAGTTTAAACAAAATGTTCTAGATACAATTGATATTTCAATTCCTCAAAAAAATTATTTTCTTAAATATTCTAACGATGCTATTAAAAATCAAAAAGAATTATTCAAAAATTTAAAAATTCAGAGATATTTTAATAATCGGGTTGTAATTGCAAATTCTTTTGAAACAAAGATCTTATACCTTAAGGATCTTTCACATTCGGGATATACTGGTCAAGTTAGTAAATGTAATGGATATGATGGAGTAATAACCGGGATGCGAAATATTCCATTATTTACAGGTTTTGGCGATTGTCCACAATTAATGGTGGTTGGAGATAAAGAAATCGGTTTAGTTCATGCAACATTAAAAACATTGGACAAAAATATACTTAAAAAATTTTTTAAAATTTTTTCTATAAATAATAATTTATCCAAAACACAAATCGGTTTTTCCCCATATATTTTCCCAGAAAATTTTAAATATAAAACTTTAAAATTAAAAAGAGCAACCCTATTAGAGTCTATTACAAAGAAAGACGGATTTTATTTTATTGATTTAAAACAAATGATTTTAAGAGATTTAATTAAAATTGGAATAAATCCATTGAATATTAAAGATCTAAATGTTAATACATATAATCTTTCTAAATTATCTGAAAAGAAGAGGGGATATCAAATATCTCATAGACAAGCATCAACAAGAGAAGGACGAGGGGGATTGGTTTTGATGCTTAGATAGGTTTCTAGAATTAAAGATTATATTGGTAAATTTAAAGAAAGGTATATAAAGAATATAAAATCTTTAAATTTTATGGGAAAAGAAATTGAAAAAAAATTTCTTTTGAGGGAAAATAAAAAAGATTATATCACTAAGGAATTTATTTCTTTTTATGGAAATTCTTTAAATCAATTAAAAAAAATTGTTCTGATTAATGGAACACCCATTCAAGAGGGATATTTATCTTTGAATTATATCCCGGAATTTTCAAGTAAATTTAAAGAAAAAATAAATTTTAATCCAGTTGAAGCAAGACTTAGAAAAAAAGGAAATAATTTTTATTTTACAGTTAAAGGAGAAGGAACTCTTTCTCGAAATGAATTAGAAATTGAACTTGATAAAAGAGATTTTAATAAATTTTGGAATAAAACTAAAAGCAGGCGTATTGAAAAAATTAGATTATGTTTGCCTTATAAAAATTATAAATCTGAAATTGATGTTTACACAGATAGAGATTTAATTGTTCTAGAAATTGAGGTTCCTTCAATAAAAGAAGCAAATTTGATTAAACCATTAGGATTAGATGTTACTGAAAATCCTAAGTATAAAAATAAAAATTTAGCTGAGAAGACAACAGATTAAAATAATGCTTCAATTGGTTATCTTAAAAGTTTTTCTCCTCGTAAATGTAAAAGAAAAACCTTATAAAAGTAATTTTGCTGAATATATTATTTAAAAAGAGTTAAGATTATCTAATAAAAAGGAGAACGAAGTATAAATGCCATATATAAAAAAATTAGTTATGCATGGATTTAAGTCTTTTGCAAAACCAACAGAGATTATATTTGAACAAGGATTAAACGTGATTGTTGGTCCAAATGGTTCTGGAAAAAGTAATATAAGTGAAGCAATTTGTTTTGTTCTTGGAAGATTAAGTGCTAAAAGTATGCGAGCAGCAAAATCCGCAAATCTAATATATAATGGGGGGAAAGAATACAAACCCGCAAGCAATGCAGAAGTAAGTTTAGTCTTTGATAATTCTGATGGGGCATTTGCAATATCTCAAAGAGAAGTAGAATTAAAAAGAATTCTAAAAAAAGATGGGACGAGTGTCTATAAAATAAATGGAGAAACTAAAACAAGACAAGAAATATTAGAAATGCTAGCCCAAGCATCAATTGATCCAGAGGGATTTAATATTATCTTGCAGTCCGAAATAGACAATTTTGTTAAAATGCATCCGGAAGAAAGACGAGAGATTATTGAAGAAATTGCCGGAATTTCAATTTATGAAAGCAGAAAAGAAAAATCATTAAATGAATTAGAAAAAACAGAATTTAAAACAAGAGAAATAAAAACCGTATTAGACGCAAGAACAGGATATCTTAAAAATCTAGAAAATGAAAGGGAACAAGCATTAAAAGCAGATTCATTGCAAAAAGAAATTATTAAAGAAAAAGCTTCAGTATTGGCAAAAAAAATAGAAGATAAAAAAAAGAATGAATCAAAATTAAATTCAGAAATTACTGAAAAGAAAAATATTCTTGAAAAAACAAGGGAAAAAATAGAGAGTTATAAACTTGAAGTTTCTGAAATAAATCAAAAAATAAGAGATATCGAAGACAAAATTGAAAAACAAACGGGTGTTGAACAAGAAATATTACGGCAAGAAGTTGTTAATTTGAATACAGAATTAACAACCTTAAAATTAAAACGAGATAATCTAAATGACCAAATAAATTCTATTTCTCAAAGAGAAGAAAATTTAATTGAAACTATTTCTAGAGCAAAAAAAGAAATTGAAGATTTAGAAAAATCCTATCATGAAAAAATTTCTTCTTCAGAAAAAGAGAGATACAAGAAAGTAACAGAAGAAATACAATCAATAAAAAAGAAAAATATGGACTATGAAAGTAAAAAAGATAATTATCATATAATAAAAACTGAAATTGCTAAAAAAGAAACAAAATTAATAGAAACTGAAAAAAATTATTCCAGAATTAAAGAAGAATTATATTCTCTTGCGAAATTGATTGTAAATTTAAAAGAAGAAATAAAAAAAATAGAAACCCGTGGGATCACTGATGAAATAAAAAGCCATAGAATTAATCATGAACAGATAATTGAAAAAAGAAAGACCGACAGGAATATGATTGAAAAAGAAATTATTTCTCTGATAACCCGAAAAGATATTCACAAACAAAATATCGACGAGATTTTACAATTAAACAAATGCCCAACTTGTAATCAAATTGTTACTAAAGAACACAAAGATTTGCTAAAAAGAGAATTAAAAGAAATATTAGAAACAATAGAAAAAGATATTCATATAAAAACAAAAGATAAAGATTCTTTAGAAAAAGAAATACAAAAAACCGCAGAAAATATCTTAGAATTATTACAAAAAGAAAAAGAATTAGATGTAGTAAAAAGATTAAAAAATGATTTAGAGAATAATGAAAATAAGTTTAATAATTTAAAATCTTCTGAATCAAATTTAACAAATGATATAGACGTAATAAAAACAGAAATTGAAAATTTAATGAAAAATATTCCAAATGTTGAAAATATTGATTTTATAATTTTAGAGAATAATGAAAAAATAGAAAAATTAAAAGAAGAATTATTAAAGTTAAATTCAACAAACTTTGAAAGAACAGACATAGAAAAAGACAAAAATGCCGAAATTTCTATGAAAAAAAGAGAAATTGAAAGAATTGAGAATGTAATCAAATCAAGCAAAAGAGAAAAATTAGAAATTGAATCCAAACACCAAGAAATAATCAAAGAATTAGAAGGAAAACAAAAAGATTTTGAGAGAAAACAAAAAAAACAAGAAGAGATAGACAAAAAATTTAAATCCCAATTAGAAGAAAAATCAAAATTGCAAGAAAAAATTTATGATAATGAAGAAAAAACAAAAGAAATTCAATCAAAACAGATATTAATTGAATCAGAAATTAATGATTTAAAAATAGAAAAAGCAAGAATCGACGCCGAATTATCTACCCTGAGTTTAGAGTTTAAACAATACGCAGGTGTTGAATTAATTAAACAGTCTATAGATGAATTAGAAAGAAAAATTTCTAAACACGAAGATGAATTAAAGAATATTGGTTCTGTTAACATGAGAGCATTAGAAGTTTATGATAAAATAAAAACAGAATATGATGAAATCGCACAAAGCTTGAAAAAATTAGATGAAGAAAAACAAGAAATTTTAAAATTAATTGAAGAAATAGACCGAAAAAAGAAAAGAGCATTTATGCAAACTTTTGATGCAATAAACGAAGCATTTTCAAGAAATTTTATAATGCTTTCAAATAAGGGAGAAGCCTTTTTAGATTTAGAAAATAAACAAAATACTTTTGAAGGAGGATTAAATATTATTATAAGATTGGCTAAAGGCAAGTATATGGATGCAGAATCTTTATCTGGAGGAGAAAAAACAATTGTTGCATTAGCTTTAATTTTTGCTATACAAAAATACAAACCTTATTCATTTTATATCTTTGATGAAATTGATGCGCCATTAGACAAAAGAAATTCAGAACGATTAGCAGAATTAATGGAACAAAATATAAAGTCCTCACAATATATCATAATCTCGCATAATGATGATATTATTTCTCATGCACAAACATTATATGGAACAAGCATGCAAGAAGGAATAAGCAAATTAGTTAGTATGAAATTGTAAATAAATTCTTAAAATTAATTATTTAATCTTGATTCTAAATCTAGTGCTTCTTTTTTAGTTGCTATTGCTTTTTCAAAATTACCATTTTTTTCATAAGAACTACTTATTCTTTTTAATAAATATACTTTTCTTTTATCTGTTAAAAGGTCATTAAATTTTGAAAGTGCATTTGAATAAGAATCTCTAGCACAGTTATAATCTCTATTTTCAAACTCTTTATCCCCCTCCAGAATATTTATTTCTAATTGAACTTCTTTTGGTTGTTGGTTACTAAATTCTTGATAAATCTTGAATATTTCTTTTACATAAAAATATTTTTTTTCATAAATTTCTTTTATATGCATAAAAATTTCTGCTTTTTCTTTTATATCTTCACTAATTTTCAATGCATGCTTATAAAAGTCAAATGCTTCTTCATAACTTGGCATTGATCCGCGTTGAAGAAATCTATCCCCTATTTCAATACACTTTTTTTGCTTATCTTTTTTGTCATCTATTGAATCTATAACTTTACTATAATAATTAAAAGCAACATGGGTAGTAGATCCATAATGATTAATCTCGCTTATCCCCCAATTATTTTCGGCAGCCTGGGTATAACAATAGATTGTTTTATTTATCAATTCATCTTTTTGTTTTTTATCGCTGCTTAATTCTACTGCTTTTAAAAAATTGTTTCCGGCACGGCCAAAATGTTTTTCAGTGAACCATTTTTCTGCTTCTTGGGTATAACCAGAAATCAAGATTTTCTTTAACTCTAATTTTAGATTATCATTGCTTATATTATCAACAATTATTGAATAACCCTCTTGTATCCAACAAACACTTACTTTCTCTTTTAAAGATTCTTTGATTAACCCAATAAGCGCATTGTAATATTCATTTTTTATCTCCCCCGATGTGGAATTTTGAATAATCTCCCATTTTGCTTTTGTTAAATATCCTAATTTTCCTTTTAATGTGTCTAATAATTCAACTTCTTCAAAAAGATTTTCTAGAAATTCTTTTTCATTATTCTTTTTTTCTGTTTGTTCCATAATTTTATAATCTCCTAAAATAACAAATTAAAAAAAAATTAATCTTCTTTCTCTTCATCATCTTCTTGGAAAAAATTAATTGCTTTCTTTGCTGCACCGCTTAGAATCAATGCTAAAACAATTATAACAAATATTGAAAGAATAAGATAATATTTGTATTGATTCCAAAATGTTTTTGCTGAAAATGATGCTTTATCTATAGTAATTTCTTTTGAATCTTCTTCGTATGATAAAACCGTTGTTGCTTTATCTGAAATAGTTATGTTAAATTTATTACTTGGAGTTATTTCTTTTCCATTTGATGCATAAAATGTCATTTGAACCATTCCAGTATAGTCGGTTTTAGGAATAACTGTTGCTTGTGTGCTATTTATAACAATATCCACATTTGCTGGTTTAATTGTTACAAAAGTTAATTTTAATTCGTTTGGATCTTCAAAAAAGTAGGATAAATCAAAAGTTATTTTATCATTCTTTTTAATATTTACATTTGGAATTTGATTTTCTAAAATTGGAGCCGTTTGTTTTATTTCAGGAGTTGGTTGAATAACTTGTTCTTCTGTCGATGTTTCCTCTTCAACCGGTGTTTCTTCAATTACTACGGTTTCATTGGTGACATTTATTTCTTCAATTATCTCGGTTTTATTGTCTTCGGAGTTATTATCTTCTGTTTTATTTTCAATCAATATTTCTTCTTGAATATTGGAAGTAAGATTTGTTGTATTTGTAATATTTGTTGCATTTGTTATATTGATTGTATCTGTTGTATTTGCTTCAATTACATTTGTAGTTATGTCGTTATTATTTTTATTTTCATTTTTTGCAAAGATAGATGAAAACCATTCTGCAATTTTTTGGAATATGCTCTTTTGAACTACAACTTCTGTCTGTGTTACATTTGTTTCGTTTGTTATTTTTTGCCCTACTTCTTTTGTTACAATAACATTAATTGTTTTTGTTGAAACAATTGTTGTATCTTTTAATCTTGCAGAGACGGTTAAACTATAATTCCCAAGCATAACTTCTGGACTTGGAGATAAATATAAATAAACTGTTTGTGCTTTTGCTGGTTTAATTATCACTGTTCCAGGATTTAATTCTGCAAATTGCGTTGCTGTTCCAGATAATTCCAGGGAATATTCTGCTTCATTTATTCCTTTATTTTCAATTACAAAAACTACTGTCCCGGTATTATCTTTTGCAATCTCAATTTCATTATTTTGAGAACTAATTTGGGGTTTATAACAATCTTCAACAGAAATTGTAGATAAGGTTATTGTGTCTGAATAACTATAATTGCTTATCTTATCTATTGCTGTAACTTTTATTTCGTATGTTTCTGGTTTTACTTCATAAGGAGGATTTAATTCCAAGGTTAATAATTTTTCTTCGGATGCATTTAATGTTAATCTTTTTTCTGAAATTGTTGCCCATGCTGGCCCATCAATTGTAATATCATAAATATTTTTGAAACTTCCAGTATTTTTTATTAATACAGAATAGCTTTTAGATAATGCATTGCACATTCTGTCTTTACTCTCTTGAATGTCTGTTAAAACATTATAACAGTTTTTACTTTCAAATAAAATTTCTTGTTTCTTGATAACTTTCCCTTCATTACTTAATACTTCAATTGTTGCAGTATAATTTCCAAGAGTTTTAAATGCAGGTTGTGCAAGAATATTGAATATTTTTGAACTATTTTTTTCAACAGAAAGTTCTTTTTGATCTGCAGTTATCCAATCTGCAGAATATAAATTAATTTTATAATTGTTTGTTCTCACTCCCTTGTTTGTAATAGTTACGGGAATAGAAATTTTTTCATTTTCACAAATAGGATAATAATATTTTTCAGGGATAATTGAATAATCATAACAGAATACAACATTTAATGATGATTTTGCATTTGTTTGAGAATATTCAGATTCAGATTTTGCTACAAAGTTTACTTCATATTTTCCAAGAACATTGCAAGGCGTACTGATATAAGCATAAACATCTTGACTAGAATTTCCTTGCAAGGTTAAAGCAGTAGAACTTAAATTTAACCATGATGCCGCAATTCCATCTGCTCCCAAATTATAATTTTCTAAATATTTTCCATTATTAAATAATGTTAATTTAATCAAATTATTTTCACATGCACAGATTGTTTGCTCTTTTGGTTCTACAATTAAATTGGTATTATGACAATTTTCAACAACAATTGTTTGCGTTGAAGTTTTTATTTTACCATTTCCTTCTACTTTTATTTCTAGAGTATACAATCCTGGTGAAACTCTTGTTGAGGGAGTTAAATATGTATATACTATGTCTGTTTGATATGCTTCAAGATATAATCCTGTTGGAACCGTTGTAGCAAAATTTGAAGCGCTACCTGCTTGGGTAATTGTAAATGCTCCGGCTTCTGTTGTAGAAACTGCTGTTGCCAAAATAATTGTGCTGGAAGGGCACACAGTATTTGTTGTTAAATTAGTATTAAGAAAAAAATCTGCTTTTACTTGTGGAATTGTAAATATCAAATTTCCAATTAAGAATAAAGAGAAGATTATTAAAATTACCGAAAATGCAAAATTTTCTTTTTTGATTGAATTAAATTTTAAATTCATTTATGTCCCTTACCTTTTTTATGTTTAATAAAGAAAAACCCATTTTAAAAACATTATTGTATTAAAAAAGATGTTTTAATAAAAGTTATGTTAAAAAACCGAAAATAAAAAAACCAAAGGTATAAAAAATTAAAAAATAATTAAAAATGGATAGGGAAAGGCAAGGGAAATGAAAATAAAAAACGTTTTAATTAAATCTTTATTATTTGGTAGTTTAGTTGGTGCTTTTAGTTGTAATTTTGATAATAACTTTGCTCTAGAAGATAAATCATTAAAGAAAATAAAAGAAGAAGAAGTTTCTGGATGGTATCAAGATTATTTGAATTTAGAACAAGAATTAATCAAAAGAGAAAATTATTTAAAAAATAATTCTTTAAATGAAATTGTTGATGGGAATAAATTAAAAGAAATAGAAGAGTATGCCGAAGAATTAGCAATGATTGAAGGATTTTTGTCTTATAGTATAGATAAAGAAATAAAAGAAAAAATTGTTTCTACATTAATAAAAAATTATAATAAATATAGCCACCCATATAAAAATAATAAACCGTCTATACCCAACTCTGAAAATTTAAGGATTTCCCCTTTTACAATTTTAGCACAAATTTATTGTGAAAGCGAATTTAGTAGATATGCTATTTCAAATGTTGGTGCAGCAGGAATGATACAATTAATGCCCGAAACTGCAGAAGGATATGGATTAAAAGTTTTTAAAACAAAAGATTATTTTAAAGGAAGAGAATTTTCGCAAGAATCTGAAAGATTGAATTCTAAAGCAGTAACCTATTTTAAAAAACAATTTAATAATACAAAAAATTTAGATGGTTGGGATTATTTTTCTGTGGAAATAAAAGATTTTCAAAAAGGATATAAAGAGAATAAAGATTCTATGAATTTCTACATGGGAAGATATATTGAAGAATTAAAAGATTCCATTAGTCAAATAAAAAAACGTTCTAAAAACAAAGAACAATTAGAAGAAAATTTAAAAAAATTTGATGAAAGATTTACTACAAGAGGTTTAGAAATTGGAATAAAAAAAGATATTGATGCATTTAACAAATTTGATGGAAATTTATATTTAACTATAATGAACTATCATGCAGGAAATTGGATTTATAATGAAAGAAATTTGGAAAATGTTCCTGAACTTCCAAAATATCTTCCAGTAACCACCAGTTATTTTAATGACATCCTATATTATTCAGAAAGATTTAAGAAAGAAGCAGAATCGATGATAAATATGAAAAAGTATCTTAAGAATGTTTATCAGACAAAAAAAGAGCAATATAAAGAAAAACTTCTTAATGAATATTTAAAGAGATAAAGAAGAATAAAATAAAAAAAAGAAAAAATAAAAAAAAGAAAAAAATTAAAAATCTTCTTAGTAGTAGTTTTCTTCTACTTTTGCACTATTTCTTTTTGTTAAAAGAACAATTAACAATACAACAATTGCTAATCCTAAAATTGCACCAACAATCATTAAGATTGTTTGTAAACTCATGGATCTGCTTTCTTTAACATCTACTGTTAAATTCATTTGTTTTGAAATTGTTCCTGAAGAAGCTTTTACTGTAAAGATATGTTCTCCTTCTACGTCTGAATTTTTAACTACCAAATAGACTGTTGCGGTTTTTGATTCGCCTGGTGACAAAGTAATCACTGATGGATTTATTTGTGCTGATGCCCAGTCATCAATTCCTAATGCAGATAAAGATACTATCATTGCACTTGAACCTGTATTAGATACGGTTACGGTGAATGCTGTTCCTTCTCCGGCTTCTACTTCATTCATTGTAGTGAAAGCAGATAATTCCAAACCACCATATGATGGATTTGAGGGTGTTAATGGATTTGTTATCCTTTCTATATAGATTGGTTTAACAACCTTATCAACAATATTGTCTCCTTCTACTTCAATTTCAAGAAGATATGTTCCAGATACTGCATCTTGAGGGATTGTTAAAATTAATCTTGCAACTTGTGCGTCTTCTTCATCACAATCATTAGAACAATCGTCTTCAGAAGCAATGTCTCCGACATAAACATTTCTGCTTATTCCAAGTTCCTTAATTGATGCTTTAACAAATACATCCTCAACTTGATGATTCCCAAAATTTTTAACAACAACGTCTGCGTAAAGTGTGTTTCCAGAATAAACTTCTCCGTAATATCCAAATAAATCAACACTTAAAATTTTAAGTTGGTCAGATAATTTTTGAACAAGAGTGTTTATTTCTGCGCTTTCAATTCCAGATAGACTACTTTTTTGAAGAAATTCTACATGCAATGTATACTCGTCTTTTGCATCTAAATCTTCTGGAAGATTCAATGTTAAAGTTCTTGTGTACATATTTCCTTCGAATACATCGAATTTTGAAGTTACAGATTCAATATCTTCGCTATATCCTGAGATCCATGCTTTTATTTCTAAATTTTCTAAGTCTTCTCCAGCAATGAAAGTGACTTTTACTGAAACATCTTGACTTCTTTCAAATGCAGGTGTTTCAAGTTGGTCTGTGTTACAGTTCCAGAAAGTTAATACTGAATCTTTTACACAGCTACCTGTAAAAACGTCGTTGCCTTCAATACTTACAGTCATTTGGGTTATGCTTGGCTGTTCAGTTGTATTCCAAGAATCTGCAAGAACATTGCCTATTCCTAAAACCAAAACAAAAAGAGTCAATGCAAAAAACCAAATTTTGTTTTTCATTTTTTATATTTTACCTATTTTATTTATTTAATAAATTAACAAAATGGCTACAGAAGAATTTCCCCTTAGCCAATTTGTCATATCTTTTTAGTTCAATCCATTTAAAAATCTTTCCCATTTATCGACGGTGTTGTTACTAAGTGTTAGTAAATTAGAAATTTGTTAAAAAAATGGGATTATTTATTTTATTTATTCTATTTATTTAAAGAATCCCAAATTCTTAATCCTTGCAATGAATCACTCCAATTATCCGGACTTTCATTAATAATTGTTCCGGATATTCCAAATTTTTTAAATAGTGGAAGAATTTCATTCCAATTTTCTTTAGAAGTTTTAATGTGTCTCTTTTCTCCTTTGCTTGTATATTCAATTCCAGAAAAATGACAATGCAATTTATTTATTCCTGTTTTTTTTAATTTTTCAAATACTTTATCATAATCTACTTTTCCATTATTCCTTGCTTTTAAATGTGCAAAATCAATACAAAAAAAACATCCTGTTTCTTTATGTAATCTAATTAATTCATCTATTGAACCAAATTGACTTTCTTTTCCTGTTGTTTCAGGAGCAAGTTTTACTTTCCAATTTTTTTTATTTATGTATTCCATCATTTCAATTATTTCTTTTTTAACAATTTGATAAACCTCTTCTTTATCTTTTTTTAAATAAAAAGCAGGATGAAAAACAACATACTCTGCACCCAAATAGTTTGCTCTTTCGCAAGAATCTAAAATTCTTTTTTTGCTCATAAAAATTTTCTGCTTATCTTCAGAATTTAAATTAATATAATAAGGAGCATGAATGCTTAATTTAACATTAAATTTTTTTGCAAGATCTCCAATTCTTTTTGCAGTATCATTAGAAATATTTACGCCATAGGTAAATTCAATTTCTGCAGCAGATAAACCATCTTTATTCAGTTTTGGAATTGCTTCATCTGTAGGCATTCCAAAACCACCTGGTCCAAATTTTAAATCCCCTTTATTTGTCATTTTATAATTTTTAGTTTATACTCTTTAATTTTTAATTTATAGTTTATATTTTAGATTATATTTTATATTAATAATTAAATAATCTATTCATTTATTCTTTCATTTTAATTTGCATTTTAAACATTTCAATAATTTCTTTTGTCTCAGTAGCATCTTCGGAATTTTTATCCCTTATCCAACCTTGTATTCTTGGAAATCTTAAAGCGTAACCTACATCAGAAATTTTTTTCTTCCCTGCAGTATGTATTGGAGATTTAGTTATCTCGTCAGCCATAATAGTAAAAACATATTTGGGCATGCAATAAACATCGGGTTCAATTAATGTGTCTACTCTCAATGGTTTTTTATCTGTTTTTATTTTATCTAATAATTTTCTTAATTCAACCCAATTCTCCTCGGTTAAACCAGAACCAATTTTTGCAATACTTTTGAATGTATCTGATTCTTTATCATAAATTGCCCCAAGTAATGCACCAATTCCAAATTTATTTCGCATTCCTTTTCCTTTAAAATAACCAATTATAACAACATCAATTGTATCATTTAATTCCCCCTTGTAACTTCTCTTTAATTTTATCCAATTAAAATTTCTTGCTCCTGCTTGATAAGGTGAATCTAATCTTTTTGCAATTATCCCTTCTGTCCCCTTTCCAATATTTTCTTCAAAAAAGGATTCTACTTTTTTTGGATCATCTGTAATAATTTTATCTGCTTCTCTAATTGTAAATCCTTTTTTAATTAATTTAGAAAGTCTTTCTCTTCGAATTAAATAAGGTTCCTGAGTTAAATCTTTTCCATCAATATAAAGAATATCAAATGAAAATAAAACTAATGGATGATCTTTGGCTTGTTTTTCAATGTTATATTTTCTTTTTCGAGTTATTGTTATTTGAAATGGATAAAATTCCCCTGTTTCATCGTTATATGCTACTGCTTCCCCTTCTCCAATTGCAGATTTTGCTTTTATTTGATCTTTTATTCCCTTTACTAAATCCGGGAACATCGCGGTCATATTTTCTAAATTTCTTGAAAATAATTTAACATTTCCATTTTCTAAATGCCATTGAATTCTTATCCCATCATATTTTGTTTCGACGGCACATCTCCCTATTTTTTCAATTATTGATTTTGAATTTGGCAATCTTTCAGCTAGCGCCATTCTAATTGGAGAATTAACTTTAATTTTAAAATCTTTAATTCCTTTTTCACCTTTTTCAAATAATGTTTTTGCAACTAAACCCAAGTCAGAACAAAGATTATATACCTTTTCTATTTCTTGTCTAAATGATCTATCTTCTCTAAAAACCTTCCCCAAAGAATCCATAATTGTTGGATCCCCTACACCCAATCTTAAACTACCGAGAACAAATCTGATAATATATCTCGCGTCGTTTCCAGAAACTCGAGTTATTAATCCGGTTAACATATCAATCTTTCTAGAATTACTTCCATCTCCAGAAATTTTTGCAATTTTTAATAATTCTTCATAAACTTCATTAATTGTTGGTTCTTTAGTTTTAAATAAAGTTGGTTGTTTTTTTGAGAGAATTTCTTCTGCTACTAATCCCAAATCTCCTTTCTTTTTAAAAAGTATTTCAATTTTTTCTTCAGATAATCCAGATGCCTTACTTAATGATTTTGTTACCATCTTTTCTGCAATACCCATTTCAATGCCATAAAAATTAGGTAAAAGTTTTTCTTGCAAAAAATAAACTAATTTATCAATTTCTGAAGAATTTGATTTTTTGAAAAATGAACTTAAAATTTCAAACATTTCCAATCTCTTGGTTGTAGCATCTAATTTTTCAAGTGTTTCTGAAAGTTCTGAAAAAAACATAAAAGAATAATACAAATTTGCTTTTTAATATTTACTAAACTTAAAAATTAATAGTTTTAACATATTTCAAATCCGTTATATGGGGTCAGGAGTGCTTAGAAATTCTTTTGAATTTTTGACGCATGAAAATTTCTTATTTTCTGCACATGAAATTTTCTTAATTTCATTGTGTCCCGAAAATCTTTTGATTTTCGAGGAGATTTGAACCAGGTTCAAATCCGTTATATGGGGTCAGGAGGATTTGAACCCCCAATCGCCGGTTTGGAGCCGGAAGTTTTACCGTTGAACTATGACCCCCTATAGAAAAATAAGATTATTTCTCTTTTTAAGTATTTTTATTTAATCCAATTTAAAGTTTAAAAAATTAACACATTAACAATTTAAAAATTCTTCAAAAGAAAGTCCTTTTTTTTGAATTTCTTCTAGAGATATGCACAAACCTTTTGGCGTTTTTCTTAATTGTTTAGGATTTATAAACCACCAACCTTTTCTGATAAACTTCACCGCCAAAATTGCAGATAAACCAAACATATTTGCAAATTGTTGAAATTCTTCCATTTGATTTTTTTTAAAATATTTTTTTGTATCTTTAGATAATTTAACCTCTATAGCCATCTTTTCAATTCCATTTCCCGCTAAAAGATCACAACTTGGTTCAGGAATCGAACCAGAACCCGCAACCCTACAACACGCAAATCCCTCATCCCAAAGTTTATGTAAAAGTTCTCTTTCTGCTGCTGTTCCTCTTTTTTTATTTCCCATAAACCCATTTATTTAATTTAGTTTATAAATTTGTTCAAATAATAATATATAAAAATATAAAGATATAAAAATATAAAGATATAAAGATATAAAAAAGATCAAAGAGAATAAAAGAAAAGTTTTTTATAATACTAAAACTCGTAAAGATTATGGAATTAAACAATCTATTAAAAAAAAGAAGAAGTATAAGAAAATATTCTTCTAAAACCGTTTCTTTTGATAAAATTGCAGAAATTTGTAATTCTGCAATGTTTGCCCCCTGTGCAGCAAATATTTTTACTACACGAATTATTATACTAAATGAAAAAAATAAAATAAATCAAATATCCGATGCCTGTTTAAATCAAGATTTTCTGAAAGATGCCCCATATTTACTTATTGTCTGTAGTGATACCTCATTATTAACAAAATCGTATGGAAATGATGCAAAAAATTATTTAAGACAACAAGCAGGGGCAGCAATAGAAAATATGTTATTAAAAGCTACAGAATTAAATCTTGCAAGTTGCTGGGTTGGTGCATTTCAAGAAGAAGAAATAAAAAGAATTCTAAAAATTCCAGAAAAAATACAAGTAGAAGCAGTTCTTCCAATAGGAAATATTTATTCAAAATTAATTGTTCCAGATAAAAGAAGACCCGATTTAAAAATGATTACCTTTTTTGAATCTTGGGGAGAAAAAGAAAGAAAAAAAGATAAACCAATAATCGCAAGAAGATAAATCTAATAAAAAAAGATATTCTTTTATACAATAAAATTTAAAAACTAGAATTTAATAAGTATAATAATAAAAATAAATAAGGGGATAAAAAAATGTTAACAAAAGAACAATTAATTTCTGGAATGACCAAATATAACACTCCTGAAAGAAAAATTGAATATTTAGAAGCCGAATCAAAAAAAGGATTATTACCTGAAGTAAAGAAAGAAGCGATGATTATGATTGGAAAAATGTATGAAGAAAAAAAATGGTGGAATAATGCTGCAAAACATTATCAAATTGCTTCTGATCTAACTGTGACAGATTTTGAAAAAAAACCTTTATTTTTTAAAACCGGAGAGATGTTTATTAAAGCAGACGATTATTTCAGTGCTGATGATGCATTTAGAAAAGCAATTGTAATTTGTTCAGAAAGAGAGAAAAAAGAATTATTAAGAAAAATGTTTGATATTTATTTGAATATTGCAAGAAATTACGAAAGTGAAAAGAAACAAACAAAGGCAATTATGGTTTATAATCGATTATTATCTCTTCCAGGTTTTCCATTTGAAGAAGGACAAAGGGTAAGAGAAAAGTTAGTCGGGTTATATGATAAGATTGGAAAACCATTTGAAGCAAACCAAGTAAGAAATCAGATAAAAAACCAAGAAGCGCTAGTAGAAGATGCAAGATCAAAAGCAAAACAAAAATTGGAAGAAGCAAAAACAGCAAATAGGGGACAAGGTTTCTACGACTTAGATATTTAATAATATCTTAAAAATTATTTTAATAATCAAAATGGAATATATTTCAAATTTTATAATAAGCAAATACTTTACTCAGAAACAGAATAACAAAGAATATCTTAATTTCAATAGCACAAATAAAATTTATGAATTTAAAGCAAAAAATTTAGACGACGCTCAAAAAAAAGTAAAAAAATATCAAAAATGCTTAGAAGAAACATTTGGAATTTCTTGTCATATAAATTTAGAATTTTTTTGCAAAAAATAATTTTATTTCTAAAAATAAATTTTGAACAAAATAATTTAGCGATTGCTAAATCACGAAATCCCTATCACCCCCCATTAAAATGGGTGGTTTGCTTTGAATTTCGGGATACTATGAAATTGAATAATTTCATGTACAGGAAAACATTGTTTTCCTAGTACCAAAAACAGAAAACGCATAGAAAATCTAAAAGATTTTCTGCGTCCCAAAAATAGAATATTTTTGAGGACATTCATCTGTTACCTAAAGGCAAACAGTTCCAAGAAAATTAGATAATTTTCTGGACCAGAAAAGCAAAGCTTTTCTAGGTTTCTGTTTTTTAGTATTATAAATAAAGGCCGGCCGAAGCCGGCCCCAGAAATCTCATTATTCGATATCTTTAAAGGCTAAGGGGAACATAAAATTTTTATTTTATAATCTCTCCGAAGATATTTTAATAATAGTTAATAAATTAGTTTCATAATCTCAAAATTATATTAACTTCCACCTGCCTCTTTTTATATTAATTATTACAAACAGGTATTAATAAATGTTTTCCCTTTCATTAATTTAGTGCTTTTTTTCCAAGTTCTTCTTTAATTTTTTCTTCAATTATCTTAGACATAACCTTGTTATTTGTTCTACAATAATCTCTAAATTTTTTTAAGAGAGCAGAATCTATTGTAAGATTAATTCTCTCCTTTCTTGAGAGTTTTGGGAGTTTTTTTGTTCTTTCAAAATCCATCAATGCTTCAAAAACTTCGGGATTTTTTTTAATTAAATTTCTTGCTATTTCAATGAATCTTTTATCGTCTTTTCCTATTTCAGTATTATTTTTGATATTTTTATTCTGTAACATTTTTTATTAATATCATTATTTCATCAATATTCGTGATGTTGTGTTTTAAAATTTTAATTATCATATGATTTATTTTATCGGTATTATAATGCAAATTTTCCATTTCTAAATAAGTCATAATTACTGCTGCGGCAGTTCTTTTATTTCCTTCTTCAAAAATATGATCAATTAATATTGCTCTTACAATCATTGCAAGAGATTTCAGCCAATTATTTGATTTCTTACCCAATTTAATTACATAATCCAAGCTATTCTCATTTACAACAACTCCTTTATCGAATTCTTGATTTATTGAAATTATTGCTTTTTTACTTAATAACATAAAATAAATGGTCTTTTAGAATTTATAAATCTTATGTTTTTTATACACATTTGTGTGTATAAAATTTATTGGAAAAAAATCTTTCTCAAATTATTTTTTAATATTATAATTTTTATAAGTTTCAAGAATTAAAAATTGATTATATTTTAAGAATGTCTCTTTTTCCCAATCTGTTTTATTTAAATTTGGAACATTAAAAAGAGATTTATCAATATTTTTAATACCATTAAAAAAAGAATTATAATTTTCTGAAAAAAAACAAAATTTTTTATTTCTCAGATATTTTTGAAAATTAATTTGATTTTTTTTATTTAATGCAGAATATTGAAATATATCAAATTCAAAAATTTTTTTATTGTTAAAACTTACCTGCATAAACCCCATATTAAATAACCAAAATTCTAATGGTTTTTTATCTAAACAAGGAGTATTTAAATCCTTTATTTTATCAAAACGATTTATGTTTGCATTATTATTCTTATTAATTATCTCATAATTTATTTTTTTCTTTTTTCCAATAGAACTATTAAAAATCTGTCTATAACGCAAAGAAGTATTTTGCAAAAGACCGCTTAACGAATTATTTTTATCTCTTAAAATTAATTTTTTATCTTTTGAAAATTTTAAAATAGAATAAAATTCAGAAGTATTTTTATTAGAAAATAATGTTAGAAATCCCCCGTCATAAAGTGCTAATTCAATACCTTGATAAAAAGAAATATCATTTATTCTTTCATTGAACTCTTCTTCGGTTAAATAATCTATTCCATCAAAAAATAAAATATTATCCATGCCCATAGGTCAAATTATACTTTTTTGTTTAAATATATTGTTGTGATTAAAAACATTAAAAAAAATAAAAGAAAAGAAAAAAAGAAAAGAAAAGAAAAGAAAAAGGGCGCTGATGCGCCCCTTAGCTTAACAAATTATTTATCTATAAAATTCTACGCCAAGATCAGACATAGCGTGACCTGTGTAAGATTCAGCTTGCTTTTGATTACCCAATACATAAGGAGATTTAACTCCGGTTATGATTGTAATAACTCTTACTCTTCCCTTGAAATCTCTATTAATTCTTGCTCCAATAATAACTTGTGCATCTGGACTTAAGTTTTCAGTAATTAATTGACCAATGTTGTTTAATTCTTCTAACTTCAAATCTTCACCACAAATTATATGGATTAAAGAACCGGTTGCTCCTTTATAGTCGATATCCAATAATGGATGACTCAAAGCTTGCTTAACTGCTTCTTCAACTCTGTTTTGTGTATCTGATTCACCAATACCAATTACAGCAACATCTCCGTTTTTCATAATTGCGGAAACATCGGCATAATCCAGGTTAATCAAAGAAGGGATTGTAATTGTTTCTACAATACCTTTTATCATAGTTGAGATCAATTCGTTTGCTACAGCAAAAGCTTGTTCTACTGGTAAGTTTCCTGCAATATCAACTAATCTATTGTTGTCTATTACAATAACTGTATCAGTTACTTCTCTTAATTGTTGCAATCCAAATTCTGCTTTATCAATTCTTGCTCTTTCTGTTTCGAAAGGCATTGTAACTACTCCGATTGTTACTGCACCTACTTCTTTTGCAAGTTGTGCAACAACTGGTGCAGAACCTGTTCCTGTTCCCCCACCCATACCTGCAACTAAGAAAACCATGTCCGCTCCACTAACTGCTCTCTTTAAATCTACCATTGCCTCTTTTGCAGCTTCTCTTCCTTTTTCAGGATATCCGCCACATCCAAGACCTCTTGTTAATTCTTTTCCGATAAGAATTTTTTCATCTGCTTTACATACACTTAAATGTAATGCATCTGTGTTTGCTGCGAAAACAGTTGCTCCTGTAATTCCTTTGTTATATAACCAAGTAATTGCGTTACATCCTGCTCCACCCAAACCAATAACTTTAATGCTGGCTTTTCCGGCTTTAAGTTCTTCAAAATTAATTCCGTATTTTCCAACACCTTCAATTGCTTCTTTTGCAAAATCTAATGCCATCTTTTTTTTCCTCAAATTTTTTATTTTATTCAACACATAAAATTAGAAATGTTTAAATACCAATTTTATATGTTTTAATTAAATAGAAAGGTAACATACGTTATTTTTCAATAAGAACTAGATTTTCCCCCGATGGTTGTGCTTTTATTTAGTACAACTAAATTTTAGTAGTTTAAAAAGTTTTCTTAAGAATTTTCTAATCTATTTTTTAATAAATTTCTAATAAAAAAATACAATTTTAAATAAAAAAATAAAAAAACAAATTAAAAATAAAAAAAATTAATTTTCTTTTTGCGATTTTAACAAGAATACACCATGTTTCCAAAGCATTGGATCAGTATTAAAAATGTTTCTTTGAGTTTGAACTTGTTTTATTGCATTAAATATTGGGACATCCATTGCAATAAATGCTCCTGTTTTTAAATCCAATGCTTTTGATTCAATAAATCCAATAAAGGTATTTATATCATCGGCAGGATATTCTCTTGGATTCTCATCAAAATTCAAAACTCCACCGCCCCTGTCAAGTGCCCATTGTTTAAATTTATCCGAATAAAGCAGATAAATAGAACAATTTTTTAAATTAACAAGTTCCGGGACAGAAACCATAAGATAAGATGCTTCTGGAAGTGTTCTTTCGGGATATGCCATTTTTACCTCGTTTTTTGTTTCTTTAAATTTATTTAATATAATTATATTATTATTTCTTTAAATTTATTTATAAACATTTTGATGATATAGTATATATTCTATTTATTTAAACCTCCACATTAATATCCCAAAAAAAACTTTCTAGAAAGTTTTTTATAATCAAAAAAGATAAATAAATTATGAAAGAAAAAAGAAAAAGAGGAGCATCTAAAAAAATATTAAAAGAACCAAAAGAAGATTTTTCCTTTGGAAAAATTGTAAAGGTTATTGAAAAAAGAACTAAAAAAGAATATATTGGAAAGATTCTTGAATCGTATGATAATGCTATTTTAATAATACAATTAGAAAACGGGTATAATATTGGAATAAAAAAAGAAGATATTGAAAGAATGGAGATTCTAAAAAATTCAGAAAAAAAAGAGATTAAAAAAGAAGAATTAAAACAAAATGAAAATCTTCCGGGAATTTCTATAATTTTAACAGGGGGAACAATTGCTTCCAAGGCAGATTATAAATCTGGAGGGGTAAAACCAATTGAAAATATTTCTGAAATTTTAGAAGTTGCACCAGACATAAATAAAATTTGCAAAATTAATAAGATAGAAAAACCATTTTTAGAATTAAGCGAAAACATAAATTCAAATCATTGGAAAATTCTTGCTGAAAAAATTAATCTGCTTTTAAAAAATAAAGAAAATAAGGGGGTGATAATCTTACATGGAACAGATACAATGAGTTATACTGCTTCTGCAATTGCATTCATGCTTGGAAGATTAGATAAACCAGTAGTTTTTGCTTATGCTCAAAAAAGTATTGACAGGGGATCAAGTGATGCTAAATTAAACTTGCAATGCGCTGTTCAAACAGCATTATCCAAAATAAATGAAGTAGTTTTAGTGGGACACGAAAGTTCTAATGATGATTTTTGCCAAATTATTCGTGCAGTAAAATCAAGAAAAATGCATTCAACAAGAAGAGACGCTTTCAAATCAATCAATGAGTCAATAATCGCACGAGCATATCCTGATAAAGTAGAAATAATAAATCAAAAGATTCAAAACAAAAAAACCTTGAATGAACCAAACTATCCAAAAATTTGTTTTGATAATAAAGTTGCAATATTAAAATTTTATCCAAATTCTGATCCAAAAATAATTGATTATTACATTGAAAATAAGTATAAAGGAATTATTCTAGAAGGAACAGGATTAGGGCATATTTCTTTAGGGGAGAAAAGTTGGGAAACGCAAATAAAAAAAGCCATACAAAATGAAATAATTGTTTGCATGACAACCCAATGTATTTTTGGCAGAGTAAATCCATTTGTTTATGAAACCGGAAGAAAAATAAACGAATTAGGAGTATTATACCTTGATGATATGCTAACAGAAACCGCATTTACCAAACTGTCTTGGATTCTTGGATTTGAAAGAAATAAAGAAAAAGTTAAAGAATTAATGAAAGAAAATTTAATTAATGAATATAATCCAAAAATAAGCGAAAAAGATTTTTTATAAAATTGAATAAACAAAAAACTTAAGGAAAAATAAGAGTTTCTCTGTTTAATTTTTCTTTAATCTTTTTTCTGGAATAAAAATCTTCATCTTTTTTTATTTTTTCTTTTTTTAGTTTATACTTCCCATTAACTTGAAAATTATAATAATCCTTTATCTCTTCTGAACTTACAATAGAATAACATTGAGTGCATAAATAATGTTCATTGTACAATGGATCTTCGTCATCTTTATTTAAAATTAAATCAATTTCTTTATCTGTTTTTTCCAAGATGGTATGCTTTTTACATTTAGGACAATCTCCTTTTACTCGAATTCTACTTTCTAAACTTTTATTTGAACTATTTTCATCCATAAATAAAATTAAGAAATTATATATTTAAACATTTATACAATAAAAAATATAAATTAAAATATAAAAGAAAAGAAAAAACCAGTTTAATTTTATTAAAATTAAACTGAAATTAATTTTATTTTTTCACTTGAAGCCGAAAAATTCTTTGCCGCAATTGCTGCAATTCCTGCTTGTTCTGCCATAGCAATTATTCTTGGAGTTACTGTTCCATCTATTGCTAAAACATCTACATTTTTTCCTCTTCGATTAATTTGATAAATTGCATTAGATAACTTTGTAGTTTGAACTTTATCTATTGCAATTAATTTCTTATCTTCTTTAGAAATTAACAAAGTTAATTTTGTGTTCTCTACACTTTTGAAAAGTTTTTCAATTTCTTTTTGATCTGCAGCAGTTATTTTCACTAATTCTTTTGGTTCTTTTGGCTCTTTATTTTCACTTAATTCTGAAAATTTTCTAGAATCTTCTCGATTTCTTAGATTTGAAGAAACTCTTGAAGAATTTTCTCTTGATCTATTCTCTTCAGAATAATTGTTATATCCTCTCTCCCTATTGTCATAAGATTTTTCATATCTTTTATTTTCGTCAACTACTAAGAATTTTTGCTTAAACTCTTCAACAGTCATTTTATTTCTTAAACAAGCAACCGCTTCTTTTTCAACAAGTTCTTCAACTTCTTTTCCGTCTGGTGCTTTTACAACATATTTGATATTTAATGTCTCTAAAACGTTTTTTGCAATCAAAATTCCGCCTCTATCCCCATCCACAAATAAAGTTGCAATTTTTTCTTTTGCCATTTCATAAACGATCTTTGGAACTTTTGTTCCATTCATAGCAATTGCATTTTTAATTCCACATTTTAAAAGATTTACAACATCTGCTCTTCCTTCAACAATAATAATTTCATTACTAACTTCAACATCCGGACCTACAGCAATTTTTTCATCTCCAATTTCTCTGACTTTTGATGTTCTATTATGATCAATTACTGATTGTTCCATCTCTTTAATTTCAGGAGTTGCTGAACTTAATTTTTCCATAAGTTGTTTTGCTCTTTCTAAAATAAAATCTCTTTTTCCTCCTCTTGTATCTGCAATTTCGTCTATCTCAAATTTTGCATCGCAGGGACCTATTCTATCAATTGTTTCAACAGCCGCAGCAATTAATGTAGTTTCTGCTTTGTCTATTGAAGTTGGAATGGTAACTACTCCGGTTGTTTGATTTTCAGAATTTGCCATTTCTGCGTCTATTCTTCCAATCTTTCCTTTTTTTTGCAATTCTCGTAATTCTAAATCTTCCCCCAAAAGACCTTCTGTTTGCCCAAATATTGCTCCAATTACATCGGGTTTTTCAACAACTCCAACAGTTGTAAATTTTGCTTTTATTACATATTTAATAAATGGTGGACTTACTTTTCCCATTTTTTACCTCCAATTTAGATTATTTTTTAAATTTTCTAAGTTATTTATTTAATTAGTTTAATTTTCGATTTGTATCAATATTTAGAGAATTCATCTAACTTCTGCCAAAGTTAAATATGAACCTGTAACATATAATCAATGAAATTTAATGGATATGTTAAATTGATATAAATTGATATTTTAATGGAGAAATTATTATATTTAAAGGTTTGGATTGAATGATTTAAAAGATATAAATTTACACTTAACAAAGGATTTGATATTAAATAACCCCCCTGATATTTTTTACATCTTTCAAGATGTTGATTAGATTATTTTCGCTTGATAATTCATATTCCTTGAGGATAAGTAAATTTCATACATTAATATATTAACAATTTACCCATAATTACCCTCATCAAGTCATTAAATTACTCTTTGCTAACGTTTATTCTTTTTATCCCTTATCGACATGATTTTCATTAACTTCAGCGAGTTAGCGATAGCGTGCGAGCGTGCATTAACCTTAACATGATATTGATGATGTGATTTCCCTTGGCTCCAGCGAGTTAGCGATAGCGTGCGAGCGTGCATTAACCTTAACCCCCTATCGATAAACGAGCGATAGCGAGTGAATGTTCTTTAATTTAATCCATATCAACACGATTTTTAAAGTTCCAGCGAATGAACGAATGCGAATGAGCGAGTATTTATTTTTAATAAAATATAAAAAACTTAATAAATGATTAAAACAAATTAGTTATATGAAAAAATTAAAATCTATAAGAAGAAAATTTATTGCAACAATATTATTTTCTTTGATTGCTTCTCTATTTTCAATTGTTCATGGAATATTTTTGGATGCGGACATTACACAATTAAAAAGATTATCTCTTGAAGGTTTTTTATTAACTTTTACCATAATTTTTCCAACATTATTGCTTTTAGAATGGTTATTTAATTTAGAAGACCATGAAGAATTTAAAATAATTGAAAAAAGAATAACCAAATTAGAAAAAGAGAAAGTAAAAATAAGAAAAAAATAATTTTAAAATGGAAGAAATAAAGAGGGTGATGAATTCTTTAAAGAAAAAAGAAAAAGTTTTAGTCATGCTTGCTCCAAGTTTTGTTGCAGAATATAATTATCCTGAAATAATTCAAATTCTTAAAAATATTGGATTTAACAAAATAGTGGAAATTACGTTTGGGGCAAAAATGATTAACAGAGAATATCACAAGATTTTAGAAAATGAAAAAAACAAATTATGGATTGCATCTGTTTGCCCCGGAATCGTGAGCATTATAAAACAAAAATATCCAGAATATCAAAAGAATATAATTCCGGTGGATAGTCCTATGAGTGCAATGGCAAAAATTATAAAGAAATATTATCCAAAGCATAAAATTCTTTTTGCATCCCCTTGTAATTTTAAAAAAATAGAAGCAAAAGAAAAGAAAAATAAAAGTAAAATTAATTATATTTTAAATTATCAAGAAATGAATAAACTTATAAAAAATTTAAATTCAAATAAAAAAATTCAAAATAAAAAAAATTTATTTTTTGATAAATTTTATAATGATTATACCAAAATTTATCCGATCACGGGCGGATTATCTAAAACTGCACATCTAAAAGGAATCATTTCAAAAAAAGAAACAATTATTCTAGATGGGATAATTGAATTTGAAAAATTTATGAATAAAAAAGATAATCTCAAAAAAATAAGATTTATTGATGCTAATTTTTGTAAAGGTGGATGTTTAGGCGGACCTTGTTTAAGTGAAAAAAATTTATTCATAAAAAGAAAAAAACTTTTACATTATTTTTCTGTTGCAAAAAAAGAAAAGATTCCAGAAGGAGAAAAAGGCATAATCAAAGAAGCAAAGGGGATTTCTTTTAGAAGATAAAACTTGTTATTTAATTAGAATTTTATTAAATTCTTTTATTCTCTCTTTAAAATTATTAACATCCATTTTTTTAATATCGCTTTCCCAAAGTCTCAAAACCTTAAATCCTCTTTCTTGCAATTCTTTTGTTCTTATAGCATCTTTTTCTTTAGTATTTATTTGTTTTTGGTTTAATATTTTAAATCTTGGATTATCAGTATTTCCATGCCAATAATCTCCATCAATTTCTATTACCAAATTTATCGAAGGAATAAATATATCTGATTGATAACTATTTTCTATCTCCCTCATTGGTCTGTGAGCAAGAAATTTCAAATTTAATTGTTTTAAAAAATTTTGAATCTTTATTTCTGGAGTAGAATCCCTTAATGGAAAGATTTGTTTTAATCTAAATTCTCTTATTCTTGCTTTTACTTCTTCAGTATGATGTAGAGTTCCAATTTTTCCTTTATTCCAGGGAATAATTCCTGTTTTTTTATCTTTATTCCAGGCCGGTTTTCCGAGATGAGCCAACCTATTTTTTTCATTTGCTTCCGGTGTATGATTTTTTCCTTTCATCCAAGAGGGTTTATTCATTTTCTTTCCCTTATTCCAAGCAGTCATTTTCCCATCTTCAAATAATTTTTTTCTAATTTCGCTTAACTTCTTCTTATGCTCTTCAGATAATTTTTTTCCTTGTAACCAAGGTTTAGGGCCTTGATGACTTTTCTTAAGTTTTTCTTTTGTTTCTAGTGTATGATGTCTCCCGGTCCAATGGTCTTTCCCTTTATTGGCTTCACTTATTTTCTTCTTAGTTTCTTCAGTATGATGTCTTCCTTTATTCCACCAAGCAGATTTTCCCTTATGAGCATCGCTTAATCTTTGTCTCTGCTCTTCGGTCATCTTTGAACCTTTTTTCATTTCTATAAAAAACATAAAAGAAATTTAAACATTTCTAAAGAATATTTTTTCTTTTTTTAGTTCCCACTAGTTATTAAAAAAAAGAAAAAATATACTAAAAAATAAAAAAATAAAAAAATAAATTAAGAAATTAAATTGCTTTTGGAACTAAATCGATGCAAATTCCTGCAGCGACTGTTGAACCTGCGTCTCTTATTGCAAATCTTGCCATGTGTGGATTTACGCTCTGTTTTTCAATTACAACCGGTTTGATTGGTTTTAATTTTACAACTGCAACATCTCCATTCTTTAAGAATTCTGGATGTTGTTGAGCAACTTGTCCTGTTTTTGGATCCATTTTGCTTACAAGTTCAATAAATTGAACTGGTATTTGCGCAGTGTGGATATGCATAACAGGGGTATATCCTTGTGCAATAACTGTTGGGTGATTAATAACTGCAATTTGTGCAGTAAATTCTTCCGCAACACTTGGTGGGTTGTCTACTGGAGCAATAACGTCTCCTCTTGCAATATCTCCTTTGTTTATCCCTCTCAAGTTAAGTCCAACGTTGTCACCTGCGATTGCTTCTTTCAAAGATTCGTGATGCATTTCGACTGTCTTAACTTCTCCGACAACTCCTTTTCCTGTTCTTGCAGGCAAGATGATAATTTTGTCGCCAGGTTTTATAATTCCTGTTTCAATTTTTCCTACTGGTACAGTTCCAACTCCTGTGATGGTATAAACATCTTGGATTGGCATTCTCATTGGAAGATGTGTTGGTTTTTTTGGTTCTTCGAATATATCAAATTGTTCCAAAAGTGTAGGACCATTGTACCATTTCAATTTGTCTGTTCTCTTAGTTACGTTTTCTCCTTCAATTGAACTAGAAGGTATAAAGTTTATACTTTCTGGTTTGTAACCTGCTGTTTTTAATAAAACTGATAAATCTTCTTTGACCTTGTTATATTTTGCTTGGTCATAGTTAACTACATCCATTTTATTTATAAGAACGGCAATTTGCTGGACACCCATTGTTCTACATAACCAAACATGCTCTTTTGTCTGTGCCATAACTCCGTCTGAAGCGGCTACAGTCAAAATTGCGGCATCTGCTTGAGATGTACCTGTAATCATGTTTTTAATGAAGTCTTTGTGCCCTGGTGCGTCGATAATAGTTACATTGAATTTTTTTGTTGTAATCTTTTTATAAGATAAATCAATTGTAACTCCTCGTTCTCTTTCTTCCTTCAAATTGTCCATAGCGAAAGCGAATTCGAAACCTTTCTTACCTAGCTTTTCAGCAAGGTCCTTCATCTTTGCTAATTCTTGTTCTGAAAACTTTCCAGTTTCATATAACAATCTTCCAATTGAAGTACTTTTCCCATGGTCAACATGTCCAATAAAAACGATGTTGAAATTTGGTTTTTCTCCTGCCATTTTGTTTGTTTTGTTAAGTAAATTTAATTAATATCAAAGAAATCAAGAGAAGATTTATAAATCTTTCTAATGGAATTTTTGTGAAAAATTTAAAATTTTTAAAAAATTTTGCTATTATTTTACCATTTAATAAAAAAATAATTATTTATCTAATTGTTTTTTTGCTAAAAAAAGTTAATGCCGTATTAAGTTCAACCCGATTTTTTGCATAAGTATTTAATGATATGCCTTTCATTGTTCCTTCTAATGCTTGTCTTGCTGCTCTTGCTCCTGCAATTGTTCCAAATGGATGTCCATGAATACCCCCACCACATTGAATGACAATATTATTTCCTAATGTTCTAACTAAATATGGAATATGCCCTGGATAAAGTCCTCCTGAAGAAACTGCAAAAACAGGTTTAATATTATACCAACTTTGTTCTAAGACATGCTTGCCTTTTTTTATAAATTGTTCTTCCATTTCTTGATCAATATGAATTACTTCTTTTTTTGGAGTATCCATTTTTCCTACAACTGTTCCAATATGTAATTGGTCTACCCCAATTAATCTTGCTAATTTTGCAATTACCAACATACTTATCCCGTGGTCTTTTGTTCTAGATAATGCGGCATATCCTGCTCGGTGCGCGTGAATTACCAAATTTAAATCTTCATTATGATTTCTTAATGTTTCCATTGCACTCCATCCACAAGAAAGAATGTCTACCATAACATATTCTCCTCCAAGACTCTTAACAAATTTTGCTCTCCGAATCATTTCTTCTGTTTCAGAAGTAATATTTGGCATGTAAATTTTTTTTTCGCCAGTTAATTTTTCTGCTCTATCTCTTTGTTTTAATGTTTCTCTAATTCTAGTTAAAAATTTATTAAATGGTTGAGAAGTTAAATTTTCATCGTCTTTAACAATATCACATCCGCCAGCCCAAGATTTAAATGCCATTTCTGCATGTTCTGATTCATTTAATCCAAGTTTTGGTTTTATAATCGTCCCAATTAACGGTCTTTTTGGAACATTCAATAATTTTCTGATTCCTTGAATTCCAAATTTTGGACCAAGAAAACTATTTACAATCTCTTTTGGAAATTCAATATCCTGTAATTTTAATGCATCTACTGCTTTCATTCCAAAAATATTCCCTGCAACACTTGAAAGAATTTGCGGAACACTATTTTTTTCAAATAGTTCAATGGGGTATGCAATTTTAAGATGATCATTAGATAATAAAAAAACTTTTGCTGCTAATTCATTTATTCTAGATGGTGCTTCTGTAACATCTGTCCAAGTTCCAATACTAGATTCTGCTGCAACTGCTCCTGCTACTTCTTTTAATGAAACTCCTTTTGCAGGTTTAAAAGAAAAATCACAAATAATGTCTGTTTTTTTTGGAGTATAACTTAAATCAACATAATCAGAATACTTCATTTACAATCACCTCTACAAAACATATTCAACAAATGATTTCTGGGTTTTTAAATTTTGTTAGAATCAATTGAATTATCTTCTTTATTTTTTCCGCACAATAAATAACTATGATATAATCCAGAAATTCCACTTATACTAATTTTTTTATCAGAACATTCTTGACATAATATTTTAACTAACCCCTTATTAATTATATTCTTTGAATGAATACAACAAAGTTTTCCATTACTTCCTCTATGATCTTCAGAATAACAGAAATTTTGATTATGTTTATACTCTATTACCTTTATTAAATCTGGAAAAAAGTTTATTGCATAAACTATTCCTTTTCCAATATTTTTTTCAATATCTTCGGTTATTTCATTTAAATCATAAAATATTTTTTTTATTTTTTCTACCATTTTAAAGTATTTTTATTTTAAAAAAGAAGTATAAAAATGTTTGATATTAATACAAAGGGAAATTATCTAAACGAGCCCAAGAGCGCTTAGAAATTCATCGGAATTTCTG
>CAYUCT010000002.1:0-74274 GCA_964443565.1 Candidatus Woesearchaeota archaeon | reverse complement strand
GTGTTGGGTGGGGTTGGTGGGGTTGTTGCTTTAAAAAATTTCTTCTTATAAACCGAATATTATTTTGGGATTAAAGTCCAACAATAATCTTATCAAGCGGATTTTTAAATTCATTTTTCCAATTTTTTTGATAATTATTTTTTAGTTTTTCTTGATTTTTTGGTACAAGGAAGGTTAAAGATTTATATCCCGTTATTTTTTTAATAATCTGAATCGATATTCCGTCGTCAAAAAGATGTTTAGCAAAGCTCGTTCTTAATACTCCTGGAGTAACAGTAGTTTTTATTCCGGCTTTCAATGAAGTCATTTTTACAATTTTTTGAATATTTCTTGGAGTAAGCGGTTTTTCTTTTGAAAATAGATAAAAATTTTCTTTTTTCTTTAAAGAAAATTTTTGTATTGCTTCTGAAAGTTCTCTTGTTAAAATTAAAATTTTAGTATTTCCGTTCTCTAATTTTACTCGCGCTTCACAACCATCAAAATCAAAATCTTCTTTTTTTAAATTTATGAGTTCTTGAATTTTTATCCCTGTAGAATATAATAAGCATAAAATAATTTTTGATTTTTCTGTATTTGCTCCCCGAATAATTTTTGAAATTTCATCTTTTGATAGTAAATTCTTTTTAGTACTTTTTAATGATTGAAACATTTCTTTTTTTAATTCTTGTTTATTAAGCGGTTTATTTAAGAAAGAGTATAGCATAGATATTGAAATTATTGCAAGTTTTTTTGTATTTTTTGATTTTTCTTTAAGATTGTTTTGTATAAATCTAAATAAATCTTCTTCTTTAATTTCGGATAATTCTTTTTGAATGCTTGTTAAAAATTGAGAAATAAATAAAGAATATTGCTTTTTGGTATTTTCCGAAATTTTTTTATCTTTAAAAATTTCATAGATTGTCTCTTTTATTTTTTCCATTTTTTATTAATCTTGTTTTTTTAATTTTCTTTCCCAACTTTTTCTTCTATCTCTTAAATTCTTTTTCTTCTTCTTTTTTCTTCTATTTTATAAACACATAAATTTAAAAAATCTTTCTTCTTTTATGTTATAAGTACGTTAGGTACAATAAATACACTAAATAAAATAGACTATAATAAGTTTAAGTAAATTTGAAAAATGGAAAGAAATTTTAATCGTGGCAACGGATTTAGATTCGGTAACAACCAAAGAAGACCATTCAATAAGGAAATGCATGATGCTGTTTGTTCAGATTGTGGAAAAGAATGCAAGGTTCCTTTTGTTCCTGGAAAAGATGCCGAAGGAAATTTGAGACCGGTATACTGTATTGATTGTTTTAAAAAAAGAAAGGCTTCTGAAAGAGCAGAGCCTTCTAAAAAGTCATTAGAATCTAAAGACGAAGAAAGTTTTGAAGAAGAAATAGAAGAAGATTAATTAAAAAATAATCTTTTCTTGAATTTTTTTTCTTTTTTATTCTTTTATTGGTTTATTTTTTTATTATTGTTATTTTTTTAAAATTATTTTTTAACCTAAATTATTTTTTTAACTTTGATTGTTTTTTAGAAAAAATTTATTTGTTTTATTCTTTTTTATTTTTATCTTTCTTTATTTTTTAAAAGTCATTTGTAAGAAATAAGAATTGAATAAAAAAAGTAGACGGCTTATAAGGTTCCCGACGATTAGCCAGTATGCTCATAACATAAACAGCTTAACTTCCGTGTTCGAGATGGGAACGGGTGTGACCTGTTTATTATGGCCGTCTTAGTTTCTAAATAAACCGAATATTTTTAAAGCTTTCGGTTGTTTCTTTTTTGTAATAATCAAAAAAATAAGGTAATTCAAGCAGATGTGCCGGAGCGGTCAAACGGGTGTGGCTAAGAACCACATGGCTTAGTGCCTTCCCAGGTTCGAACCCTGGCATCTGCATTATCTTGTTCTTGTTATCTTTGAATTTTATTATAAAATTTATCATAAACTTTATCGTAAACTTTATAACTTTCTTTTATGTTTTATAATCATAAATTTGCAGAGGTGCCGGAGCGGTCTAACGGGCTAGGCTTAGGACCTAGTGGCTTAGTGCCTTCCCAGGTTCGATTCCTGGCCTCTGCATGTTTTTCTAATTACTAAATAGTGATTGCAAACCAAACTTTTAAAAACTATTTTTATTTTAAAATAATAAGGGAAAAGGCTAAAAATGTTGGATATAAATTTTAATGCAACTTTGAAACAAAAGTTTAAACGATGGGGGATAACAGGATTAATTTTGTTAGAGTTAGCATTGCCCGTATCTTCTTTTGCTCAAGTAAATCAAATAAAAGAATCCGAAGAGAAATTAAAAATAGATAAAGAGCAATTACAGCAAATTCTTGCAACCCCTTTAAAGAAAAGTACTCTTGAATCTGCAATGAATTATTTGTCTTTTTTAGAAAATTATTGTCATTCCAAAGAAGATAGCATGCAATTAGACTTGCATGCAACAAACCCTTCAACTTTAGAAGATACATTAAAAATTTATTTTTCATATTTATCTCAAAATTTTGCGTTTCCTGTAGATACAATTAATTCAAAACCAGAAATTACTTCACCTTATGGAATAAGAAAAAATCCAACAAAAAAACAAACCGGCGGCCCAAATAAAAAATTTCATGATGGTTGGGATTTAGGGGTATATAATGTTTTAATTTTTTCTCCTTATTTTGGGAAAATTGATTCTGTAGGAAAAGATGAAATTCGGGGAAAATATGTTGTTGTGGAGTATTCTCTCTCAGAAATAAATAAAAAGATTAAATGTTCTTTCTTTCATTTGAAAAAAATTTATGTTTCTTCCGGAAAAATGATAAAAAAAGGAGAAAAGATAGCAACATCTGGAAACACGGGATTAGTGAGTCCACAACCAACCAAGGAAAAACCCGATTCTGGTTCCCATCTCCATTTTGAATTTGATTATGTTAATTTTAGTAATTCTATAAATTCTATAGACCCTAAAATAATCTATCCACAATATAACCGATATTCCCCAGAACTTAAAAAGAAAAAGGCAAAATAAAAAGCTTTTTTAAAACATCTTTCTATTTTTATTCATGCCAATTAATGCACATCCAGAATATTTTGAAGCACAACAGCAATTAGCGTTAGCTAAAACAAAAGAAGAGAAAATTAAGTGTTTAGAAAAAATGCTCTCTGTTGCTCCAGATCATAAGGGGGCAGAAAAACTTAGGGCAGACATTAAAACAAAAATTGCTAAACTAAAAAAAGAAGTTGAAAGAGAAAAATCTCAAAAGAAAGGGGGAAAGACAAAATTTTCAGTAAAAAAAACAGGGGATTCTCAAATAGTTTTATTGGGTTTTGCAAATTCTGGAAAATCTTCTTTATTGGGTAAATTAACAAATGCAAAACCAAAAATAAGTTCAATTCCTTTTACTACAATTGAACCAGAAATTGGGACAATGAACCTGAATGGAATACTTCTGCAGATTGTAGAATTGCCCGCATTAAAAAATGATTCAGAAGAAGATGCAGCAGTTTTATCTATTGCAAGAACAGCAGATTTAATTCTTGCTTTAACAACAAACAATGCAGAAGTAACAGTAATAAAAAAAATTTTAGAAGATAAAAAAATAAACACTCCAAAAATTTTTATTGGAAGTAAATCCGATATTTTAGTTATAGGTAATGCAGACATTATGCTTTCTTGTTTAACTGAAGAGAATATTGAAAAATTAAAAAAAGAGATAATGGTTAAATTAAAATTAATAAAAATAAGAACAAAAGAACCAGGAAAACCTGCAGAAAATCGTCCGGTCGTTTTAAAATATCACGCAACCATTAAAGATTTAGCAAATTCTATTCATAAAGACTTTATTTTAAAATTTAATTATGCTCTTCTTTGGGGGCCAAGTGCAAAATTTCCAGAACAAAGAGTTGGATTAAATCATATTTTAAAAGATAATGATCTGGTTGAATTTCATCTAAATAAATAATCAGAAAAAATTTGCCCGAGTAGCTCAGCCTGGATTAGAGCATTGTCCTCCTAAGACAAGGGTCGCAGGTTCAATTCCTGTCTCGGGCGTTATTTATTTCAATTGTAGAATTATTGTGTAATAATTGGATAATTCAAAAGTCTTTTAAACCTTAATTTATCTATCCTAAATATAGTGCATCGATAGTATAATGGTTAGTACATCAGCCTTCCAAGCTGATTATCCGGGTTCGAATCCCGGTCGATGCATACCAAATGTATTTAAATTAATTTTATTAAAAATTTAAATGGAAAACAAAGAAAATTCAGAAAATAAAGTTTTAGAAAATAAAGAATCGCATAAAGAAGGTAAAAAGAAATTTTTTTCTTCATCTTGGTATAATCAAAATTATAAAAAACTTTTAATGATTTATTTGTTTTTAATGATTCTAGGTATATTCTATGTAGGATATTTTTATTTAACAACTGGCGATTTTTTTTATAAAGATACAACTTTAACTGGCGGAACAGTTCTTACAATATATGATTCTGCAATTTCCACAGAACAACTTCAAGGATATCTCAATCAAAATTTAAATCAAGAATTTAATTTAAGAACTTTAGAAGATTTAACAACCAGAAAAAAAGTTGCAATAGTTATAGAAACTCCCGAAGAGGCGGATATACTTGAACCAATAATTGAGTCTTATTTGGGGTATTCTTTAGATAGCCAAAATTCAAGTTTAGAAATAACTGGTTCTTCATTAAGTAAAAGTTTTTACAGAGAACTTATTTTTGCATTATGTTTAGCTTTCTTATTCATGGCATTGGTTGTTTTTATCATTTTTAAAAGTCCTGTTCCAAGTTTGGCGGTCATCCAAGCAGCGTTTGCAGATATTTTATTTGCAATAATCTTTGCAAATTTATTTCATTTTAAATTAAGTACCGCAGGAATTGCAGCATTATTAATGTTAATAGGTTATTCTGTAGATACAGATATATTATTAACGACAAGGGTTTTGAAAAGAAGAGGAGAGGGAACAGTAAATTCAAGAATTAAATCTTCAATGAAAACCGGACTAATTATGAGTTTAACTTCTCTGGTTGCAGTTTTATTGGGTTTTATTTTAACTCAAGCAGGAACATTAAGACAAATATTTTTCATATTATCTGCAGGCATAGGATTTGATATTTTTTCCACATGGATGGGAAATGCGTCAATGATTAAATGGTATTGTAAAAAAAAGAATATTTTGTAAATAATTTAGCATAAATTAAATAATTGGATAATTAAATAATCAAATTAAAATAATCAAAATGGTAAAAATAAAATTAACTTGGAGAATCTGGTTATTAATCATTCTTTTAATTGCAAGTTTATTTTTAATTATTAATTTGAATGCTTTTTCTGGCGGTCTTTTAATTAAAGATGTTGAGAAGGGATCTTCAGCATATTCTGCCGGAATAACTAAGGGTGAAATTTTAAAAGAAATAAATGGTCTTACAATTAATTCTCTAGAAGATTTTCAAAAAGCAATTTCTTTGATGAATGTAGAAGAAAAAAATATTTCCATTTTAACTGAAAATGGAACATTTGATTATATTTCATCAACAATTGATTTATCTTTAGATAAAAATAATTATATTTCTTTACTTTTTGGAAATTCTCAACCTTCTGGTTTATTAGAAGGAATGAAAGTTCTCGCCATAAATAATTTTAATTTAGAAAATAAAACTTTTGAAGAAATAAAATTGGAAATTGAATCAAGGGAAAAAATAGAAATTAAAACAAATAAGCGAGATACTATCTTTTTGTCTGGAAAAGAAATAGGGATTACGGTTTCTGAATTATCTAAGAATAATTTGAAAACCGGATTAGATTTACAAGGGGGGGCAAGGGCAATGTTAAAACCTGAAAGAGAATTAACAGACGAAGAAATGGAAAATACTGTTGCAATATTAAATAATCGACTAAATGCTTATGGGCTTACAGATGTAGTTATAAGACAATCTAAAGATTTATCTGGGACGGCATATATTATTATTGAAATGGCCGGTGCTACACCTAAAGAATTAAATGAATTAGTAGCAAAACAAGGAAAATTCGAAGCAAAAATTGGGGAAAATGTTGTTTTTGTCGGGGGGGATAATGATATTACTCATGTTTGTAGAAATGATGCAAGTTGTGCGATGATTGAAAAATGTTCTTCTATAGAAAGCGGATATGTATGCAGTTTCTCTTTTGCAATTACTCTATCTGAAGATGCAGCAAAGAAGCAGGCATTGTTTACTTCAACATTATCTGAGAATATTACTGAAAGTGGTAAGCAATATTTGAATGAATCTTTAGATTTATATTTGGATGATAACCTGGTAGATTCATTGATGATTGCCTCTGATTTGAAAGGACAAGCATTACAGGAAATATCCATTTCTGGTTCTGGTTCAGGAAATACTAAGCAAGAAGCATATACTAGCGCTCAAGAAAGCATGAAAAAATTGCAAACAATTCTTCTAACCGGAAGTTTACCATTTAAATTAGAGGTTGTTAAGCTGGATACAATTTCTCCAAGTTTGGGAAAAGAATTCACGAAGCAAATTTTAATTGCGGGATTAGTAATATTTCTTGGTGTTTGTTTAGTTATTTATTTGAGATATAAAAAACTAAAATTATTTATTCCCATTACTATAACAATTATTTCAGAATTAATTTTAACATTGGCTATCGCAGTTATTATTAATTGGAATTTAGATATGGCAAGTATCGCCGGGATTTTAGCAGCAATCGGAACAGGTGTTGATGATCAAATTGTAATGATTGATGAAACAGTTAAAGGCAAAAAAGAAGATAGTATTAAAGAAAAATTAAAAAATGCGTTCACAATAATTCTGGGGGCGTATGCCACAGTTGTAGCATCTTTACTTCCATTATGGTGGGCAGGTGCCGGTTTATTGAGGGGATTTGCAGTCACAACATTAATAGGGATAACAATGGGTGTTTTAATAACTCGTCCAGCATTTGGGGATATTTTAAAAATTCTTGAAAGAGAACAGTAAATTAAAATGCTTCCAAAATTTCATATTTTATTTGGATTTTTAGCATCTCTAATTTTTTATTTTTTCTTTCCAGAAATTCCTTTAAATTTAATTGTTTTATTTTTTATTTCATCATTTATATTTGATGTGGACCATTATATCTACTTCATATTTACAAAAAGATCTTTCAATTTTTTTAAAGCATATAAATATTTTAGATATGATTTAAGAGAGATTGCAATAAGAAATAAAATAAAAAAAATAAATTATCTTATTTTGCCTTTTCATTTAATTGAATTTATTTTATTATTGGGTATATTTTCTTTTTATTTCATTTCTATTAAATTTATTTTTTTGGGTTTAATATTTCATATGTTTATTGATTGGATATATGACTTAAGATTAGATAAAAAAGATAAGAAATATAAACGGGTTTTTTCTATAATCTATTATGCTATCACAAACAAAAGAAGTTCTAAAAAAATTAAAAAATAAAGAAGATAATTCTTTAACAAAGCAGACATTAAAGAATTCTATATTTAATTTCTCTATTTCATTAATATCGAAGGTTGGAGCAATGATTTTTACAATTCTCATTGCCAGAATGCTTCTTCCAGAGATGTTTGGTCTATATCATCTTATTTTATCAATAATTCTGACTGTTTCGTTGTTTGCAGATTTAGGGATAAATTCTGCACTTTCTCGTTATCTTACTGAGTCATTAATAAAGGGAAAGAGATTCATTAAAGAAGCAAGAGCACGAGTTATATTCTTATTAAATGTTAAAATAGGTTTAAGTTTGATTATGTCTATTCTATTATTTTTCTTATCACAATTTTTAGCAATATTTATATTCAAAAAACCAGAAATTGAGCTTCCTTTAAAAATTGGTTCAATTTATCTTTTTGTTTTATCCATCACAGACTTTTTTTCAAATTTTGCATTTCCATTAAGAAAAGTGAAATATAAATTATTTGGGGAAATTTTATTTCAGGCCTTTAGAATTTTATTTTTTATACTTTTAATAAAGATTTATTCAAACGTAAGTATAGTATTTGTTTCTTTGATTATTGCATATCTTCTTTCATTTATATTTTATTTTTCTATTATTCTAATAAAACATAAAAATCTTTTATTTGGGGGTATAAAAAGCATAAAGAAAGAAAAAATAATTAATTTTTTAGGTTGGTCTTCAATTTTATCTGTTTCTTTAGTTTTATTTATGAATATAGACACATTTATGTTGGGAGCATTTGTTGATAATGAATTTATTGGATATTACTCTGTTTTATTATCTTTAGTAAGTGCCGTGATTCCATTTGTCTCTTTTGTTGGATTATTTATTCCTATTTTTACAGAAATAAAAAAAGAAAGATTAATTCGCGGATTTAATAAAATAATAAAATACTCCGCCATGCTTGCAATACCTGCCGGGGTTGGATTATCCTTCATTATAATTCCACTAATTAGGTTTATTTATGGTTTAGAATATGTGCCATTAGAATATATTTTACCCATAACTATTTCATCAGTATTATTATCTTTGTTAGTTATTGAATCTGTTTTTACTGGAATATATAACTCCTTATTAAGCGCAAAAGAAAAATTAAAATGGCCAGCAATTGTTTTAATTTTTGCAACAATTTTAAATATAATTTTGAATTATCTATTCATTTTAATTGCATTAAGATATGGTCAACAATGGGCATTGGTTGGAGTTGCATTTGCAACATTTTTAACGAGATATTTGAATTTATTTATTTTATCAAAAATTTCTAAAAAAGAAACAGGGTTATTTATCCAGAAAAGAAATATCCTTATTCCAATTTTTTCATCTATAATTATGCTTATATTTTTATTTATCTTTAATGGGATATTTAATCCGGGATTGTTTTTAACGATAATTATGGTTTTATTTGCAATAATAATTTATTTCTTGAGTTTTTGGATTTTTACTATAAATCCCAAATAAAAATTCACAAAACTTTTTTTTTATTTTTAACTTTAAAGAGGATAGGCTATACAAAAAATCTAGGGAAAATTTTTTACAAAAAAGAATTTTATTTTTTGAGCAATAATGGAATAGTATAATGGTCCGGTAAAAAAATAATCTCTAAAACTTCAAAATTGATTTAATTATATTCACACCATCTTTAACACTTGGAAAATGCAAATAACCAATATTAGAGTATCTTTCGTTACAATAGATCTATCTAAAACGATTACTTTAAGTGACCGAGCTCTATCCTAAAGATGCCTGAGAAGTATTTTACTATCCGAAAAGGGCCAAATAATTATTTCTTATTTAGGGCTATCCAAATAGGGTATTCTTCTGATTTATTTAATATTTTCCAATGATCCATGGGCTTAATTAAAAACATATTCATATCTTTTATTATTTTTTTCATCTCCTTAGAACTATACTTATTCATATGATTTTCACACATTAATAATCTTACTTTATTTTTTATAGTTGGTAAAACTTTTACCTCTTCCCCTTCTATATCTACTTTTAATATATCAATGTTCTTTATTTTTTCTTCTTTTAATATTCTATTGATATTTATTGCTTGAATTTCCACATTTCCTCGAATATCAATTTTTGAAAAGGCAGGGTTATCTTTATTGGAGTTAAATCTCATAATTTTATTAGAACCAGAAACCGCATATGGAAATAGTTTATAATTTATGTTATTGTTTTTCAAATTTTTCTCTAGTAATTTTCTAGAATTTTCATCTGGCTCAAAACAATATATTTTTGAATTTTTGAACTTTTTCCCAAGATAAATTGCTGACGCGCCGATATGAGAACCTAAATCAAATATAACTTCTGGCTTAAAAGTTAGATTTGGGCTCTTATATGCTTCAAATAAGAATATCTCTCTTAAAATTGCAAAATCATCATTATTCTTTCTTATTGTAAATTTGAGTTTCTCCTTATTAAAAATGAAATTAACATCAAATTCCTTTAATGGAGAAGTCTTATTTATTTTCTTTTTAATGTAATAATAAAGAATCTTAAATGAAGATATTAAATCAAAATCTTTTATTATCCATCTTAATGTTTCTATCATTTTATAATAAAATAAAGCATTCTTTTAAAACTTTTTAATACTCTAATATTTTTTACATCCATATATTTTGCATAGCGCAACCCTTTTTTTGTAAGTTATAATTTTTCATTTTGTCCAAATCCTCAATAATTGATTTACATTCTCTTCCCATGTAAAATGGGTATTTAATAACTCGGACCTATAATCTTTTTCTCTGGATTTTTTAATTAGTTCTTCAAGTTTTTTAGCATCTTTAATCTTATTTATTGGAAGTTTTATCCCAACCCCTTCATCATTACCAACAATTATTGGAACCCCGGCAGCCATTGCCTCAATCCAACATAAATTAAATCCTGCTAATCGGGGGGGAAGACTTACAAAGATTTTGCACCTATTATAAAATTTTTTATTCATATCTTTAAAAGGAATAGAATATTTCTTTGCAATTAATGGTTTCAATTTTAATTCATGAGCCAAATTGATTATGTCTTTTTCTTTTAGAATTTCGGTTTGCTTTTCTATCCACCCCAAACAATTTCTCCTTTTTTGTAATGGCTTAAATTGATTCATATCCACCCCATTATAAACGATATTTGATTTTGGAAACCTTTCTTTTAAAGCATCTCCAACAACAATTAAATTTTTTCCCAAGATTCTTCCAACGAACTCTTGAAAAAAACCAGCCAAATTGTTCTGATTTCCATGAAAACAACAATAATGCTTATTTTTGAAAATTTTATAAGGAAATAATAGGGGCAATGCGCAACTCCAATCTTGGGTGTAGATAACATCATAGTTTTCTCTTTTTACTTCTTCCCAAAGATATCTTCTTATTTTAAATAAAGATGAAAATGTTGAATTAATTTGTAAGTCGTCTCTTCTAGAAAGAATATTAACAATATGTCCTTTTTTTCTAAATTCTTTAGAAATGCCCCCGATAACTACATTTACCCCCCCTTCTAATTCTCTTAAAAATATTAAAATTTTCATAAAATCATAATCATAACAATATTTATTAATCCTTTGTTCATTTCATTTATTATGGCAGATATTCTTTTTGTAGATGTATGGGGCGGAGAACCAATGTACCCTTCTCTAAGTATTGCTTACCTGTCAAGTGTTGCAAAAAAAGAAGGTTTTACAACAACAATTATATCTCCTAATGCTATGAGTTATTTTTCTGAAGATTTATTCCTTAAAATTCTTAAAAAAGAAAATCCAAAATATTGTGCATTCACTTTGTTTACCACTCAAGTTTTTAATGCGTATAAATTAATTAAAATTGCTAAAAAATTTGGGTGCATTATTTTGGTTGGTGGCCCCCATGTTTCTTCTTTGGGAGCAGAAGAGGTTATTAAAGAATGTAAACAAATTGATCATCTTTTTATAAAAGAATCAGAAGAAACATTTAAACTTTTTTTAAAAGGAAAAATAAAAAATAAAATAATCCCTATGAAAAGTTTAATTAAAAATATTAATAATATTCCTTTACCAGATCGATCGGCATACCAAGAAAAGGGATGGAAATTTGATTCAAATCACCTAAAAAAACCAGTGCATATACTTATTTCCTCTAGAGGATGTCCTTACCAATGTAATTTTTGTTTTAAAGATACATTTGGTGTAAATTATAGGCAAAGAACAGTAGAGAATGTTTTAAAAGAATGTGAGCAAATAAAAAATTTGGGTGGTAAGGAGATATATTTTATTGATGATTTATTTGCATTTAATAAGAAATGGATAATCAATTTTTGTAATGAAAAAATAAAAAGAAAAATTAACCTCCCATTTAAATGTTTATGCCGGGTAGATAGAATAGATAAAGAGATGATTTATTGGATGAAAAAAGCAGGATGTCATACTATTGCAATAGGAGTAGAAAGTGGAGATCAAAAAATTGTAAATTGGATTGGAAAATCTTTAAATTTAAATCAGGTGAGAGAAGGAGTAAAATTAATTCACCATTTTAAAATTAATGTAGAATCTTATTTTATAATTGGTCATAGAATTGATAATGAAGAAACAATTAAAAAAACAATATTTTTTGCAAAAGAAATAAACTCCGATTTTCCAAGATTTTTTGTATTCTCTCCATATCCTGGGAGTAAAGTATGGAATGAACTACCGCAAAAATTTAAAGAGAAATATTGGTTGCGGGGTATTGAAAGCGATTTAAGAGCGGCAAATCCTATTTCTATTTGTAATATTCCCCCCAAAAAATTAGTGGGGTTTTGGCATATTGCTCATGATAACGCTTATTCCATAAAATATCTTAAAAATATTATTCGGGAGTTGTTTGATAAGCCATTTGGGAGAATGTGGTTATATAAACTAAAAGCTTATTTGGGATATGGGGTTTTTAAATTGCATAAAAAAAGATTTAAATAAATTATTCTTTTCTCCTATAAATTCTTTCTATCATTCCAGTAATTACTCCAAAAACATGTGCGAGATATAATAGGGGTGTTAAAATTAATCCAATAAATCCAATCTTAATACTTTTTGTTTTAAGGTATGTTCTTAAACCACCAAATAATATTAAGAAAACTAATCCCATTACAAGAACCCACAATAAAATTTGAATATTAACAAAAATCCCTAAGAAGATTAAAGCAAGTCCAATCGCAAGTAGGAATAATTCTGCCCAGTAAACTTTTCTTTTTGTAAACATAAAAGTAAATCCTTCTGTTTTTGAATCTAAAAACGCTAATTTTAACGTTGTTTTAAGTGTTCTATCAAGAAGCCATTCGACTCTTGCATTTTTTATGAATTTATATTTAAAATTAGATTTATGCGCTTTTTCATGAAACCAATTATCGTCTGCTCGTTTTATATGTTCTGGGAAACCCCCAACTTTCTTCCAAACATTCTTTCTAAATGCAGTATGTCTATTTGAAGGTAAGAATAAATTTGGGTTGATTTTATCCCAATTAGGTAACCTAGAAATAAGAAATTTTTCTATAAGATTTTTAGGTTTCACAAAATATTTTCCAAAAGCAATATCCACATTTTCATTAAATGCATTTGAAATTTTTTTTACCCAATTTTTTTCAAATATTGTGCTGCAATCACTTGTAAAAATTATATCTCCTTTACTTTTTTCAATTGCAAAATTTCTTCCTTTAGCAATATTTGCTCCGATTAATTGATAAACTTTTATCCAAGAATATTTTTTTGAATATTCTTTAAGAATTTCGCATGTTTTATCTTTTGAACCCCCATCAACAATAATTAATTCTTCAGGTTTTCTTGTTTGATTTATTATTGAAAGAATGAACTTATTAATATTTTTTTCTTCATTTTTTACGGTTGAAATCATTGAAATTTTCATTTTATTGCAATAATAAGAATTCGATCCTTAGGAAATATTCTTTTTATTAAATTTATAATTTTTTTGGGAAAAATATTTTGGATATATTTATAATCTAAAATAGTTCCAAATCCTTTTTTAAGGATTATCTTAAACTTTTGTTTTTTTAATTCACATATTAATCGTTTTGAAGAATACATATTAACATGTTCATTTATTCCAATTTTTTTTTCTAACTCCATGTCATCCTTATAATCTTTGTAATCTTCATCTGAAATTAACTTAAATAAATTTAATATTTTTGGTCTATAGAATTGAGGGATTAAATAGTAAAATGGGAAATATATCCATTTTAATTTATTTGGGGTTGTAATTATAATTTTTCCATTTTTTTTTAATACCCTGTGCAACTCATCAAGAAAAAAAGGTATTTTTTCTTTTGGAATATGTTCAATGGTTTCGAAGCAAAAGATATAATCAAAATAATTAGAATCAAATTTCAATCCCCGTGTCACATCCATTTCTATGAATTTTGGTTTTTTAAATAGTTTATGTGCAATCTTTAAAAAAGAAGAAGAAATATCTATTCCAATATATTTTTTTATTCCAAGGTAATACATCGGACCACCTAAACCACAACCAACATCCAAAATCTTATCTTTCGAATTTATTTTAATTGTTTTTTTCAAAAAATAAAAATAAAAACTTTTATTTTTCAAAACCCCTTTTTTTGATGAGATAATTGATTTTTTTATTTTTTTTAAACTTACCCGCTTACCTAATTCTTCATATAATTCCTTAAATTTATAATCATCAACCATTTTATTTTATTGCCTCTTGATAAATTCTTTCAAGTTGTTTATTTCTTTTTTCTATTGAAAATTTGCTTATAGCAAATGTTCTCGCATTTTTTGACATTTTAATTCTAAGATTTTTATCTTTAATTAACTTTTCAGTATTATGTATTAAATTGTTTATAATCTCTTCTCTATTTTTTATATTTGGAATACTATTTTTCCAATTAATAATTGGCTTTATCCCAATAAATCCGGTTTTTTTATCTAAAACTAATTCTTTTCGAGCATTACCTTCTAGGGTTATTATTGGGATTCCAAAAGATGCTGCTTCAATAAATAAAAAACCATAACTATCGCTGTATCCCGGATAAATAATAATATCTGTTTTAGAATAAATATTATTAAATAATTCTTCTTGAGACATTAAATTGCAAAAAATAATATTTTTATTTTGAGAATATTTTTTAATAATCTCTTTTGGAGTATTTGAAATAAAAAAGGCATTTATATTTTTATATCTCTTTGTTAAATAATCAAATACTTCTAAAGTTTCTAAACCTCCTTTTTCATAAAAATATCTTGCAGTAAAAAGCAAATTTATTCCGTCATGTTTTATTCTTTTTATTTTTTGAATTTTAATTGCATGATGAACTACTTTTAATTTATTTTTTATTTCTTTTTCTGAAAACAATTCAATCAATTCTTCTTTTGTTTTTTCGGTCCAAGGCATTATTTTTTTGCAATTTTTGTTTAAAAGAATTTTTTTTATTTTAATTATACTTCTTTCATCTTTTTTTCCAGAAACAAATAACTGCCATGAAGATTCTAAATCCATAACCCATGGAGAATTATTTAAACTTAAACAATGTGCACAATGAATTAAATCATATTTTTCTTTTGTTTTGGTTAAATGTGTATTTATTGGTGATAGATTTATGGATAATAAACCATTTCTTAAAACCGATTTTATCTTATTAGAAAAAATAAATTTATTTTTAGAATTAATTAAATCAAATTTTTTTTGATTATTATTTATATAATCAATATTTTTTGGAGGGAATGTCATGAAATTTTTATAATAAGAACTATCCGGAAATTTCCAAGGATATTGAAGATAAACTTTTATTTTATTTTTCATTTTTAATTTAATTTTTTTGCAATAATTTTAAGATCACAAAAACCATCTGCTTTGCCCCAATTGAACTGTCTTTTTGATTTAAAAATATATTTTAATAAAACATTAGTCCATCTAGAAAGAATCCAAGGAAAAGAGCCACCAATCGCATAAGATTCAATATTTAGATTGTGCTTTATTAATTTATACCTCAGTTTATTGAGGGTATAATGTCTATGCACGGGTCCTCCAAATTTCCATCGAATCCAGGCAGGATCCCATATTTGAAAAAACCGTACAGATTTTGGTGTTGTGAGAACCAATTTTCCATCAATCTTTAATGAATTTGAAATATTTTTTAAAAGTAAATCTTCATCTTTAACATGTTCAATTACTTCGGATAAATAGATCCAATCAAATTTTTTATTAAATGGTATTTTTTTGGTAACATCTCCACATTTAATCTTATTTTTAATAAGCGGATTTGCTAAAGAAATTTTTTTAGAATCAATGTCCATTCCAAAAACAAGGCATCTTTTTGAGAGATCAAGAATTTTTTGTCCATTCCAGCAACCAATATCTAGAAAATAATCACTTTTTTTTATTTGATTTTCCCAATTATTAAATTCCAAGACATTCATTTTTTTCATTTTAATACCTTTAGCTCATAATAAATTTCTGCTGCTGGAAAAATCCAAGCAAAAAATCGGCAATAAATTTTTTGATTAAAATTGATAATTGGATTGAATAACCAATTCATTTTTGAAGAGGGCCCAATTCCAAAATTTATCTTAATTTTTCTTATTGTGAACATATCTTTTTTTGTTTTTACCTCATGACTATAATTGCCTATGTTAAAGTAATTAAAAGTATAAGGAGTAAAATATCTTACGTGTGTAGGGTCATTAAACTGCCCCCATGCAGAATAAAATGGGGTTCTGATAATAATTTTTCCTTCATTTTTTGATATTCTATGTAATTCATGCATAAGCGATATAAAATTAGTTACATGTTCTAAAACGTGGTTTGCTAAGATTTCATTAAATTGATTTGTTTTAAATGGCAAGGGCGTCTTTTCTAAATTCCAAAGAATATCTGGTTTTACATCTTTAGAACCATCAAGGTTAATATATCCTTTTCTTTTATCATTTCCACACCCAATTTGCAATTTCATTTTAACATCTCTGCAATCTTTTTACTAACCCCTATTTTTCCATAGGGATTTTCAAAAGGTTTTATTTTAAAATTATTACTTAAGTATTCTTTAATTTTCTCTTTTGTTTTCTGAATATCTAATTTTGAAAGATATTGAAAGTTGGTATTCAATCCCTCCGGTCTTTCAGTATTCATTCTTAAAATTATACATGGTTTTTTAAATATCAAACTTTCTTCTTGCATACTTCCACCATCACAAATAATTAAAGAACATTTAGACATCTGATATATGAAAGAAAGATAATCCATAGGCTGAATAATTTTAATATTTTCATTTTCTATTAATTTAGAATACAATCCAAATTTTTTTATTTTATTTAATGTATTATCATGCATAGCAAAAAAAGCCGGAATTTTAATAGAAGATAAGATGGTTATTATTTTTTTCATTCTTTTTTTAGATTTTATATTTTCGTGTCTATGAATTGTAATTAATGCAAATTTTTTATTAGATAAAGGTTTAAATTTCTGTTTTTTAGCAAGATTTATTCCAAAATTTGCAGAATCTAAAACCGTATTTCCAGTAAGGATAACTTTTTTATTTCTTTTTTTATTTAAATTATGTTTTGCAAGTATTGATGGAACTAGCAAAATGTCAGAATAATTGTCTGCAATAATCCTAGAAATTTCTTCAGGAAAGGGTTCTTTCAAATTATTACTTCTCAATCCTGCTTCTAAATGCACATTTTGATATTTTTTAAATGGATTTAATATTTTTGAAGTGGCGATAGCTGCGGTTGCGGTAGTCATAGTATCTCCATGATAAATTACATATTTTAAATTATTTAATTTATTTAAAGTCTTTTTTATTTTAAATATTAAATTTAAATTCCAAATTATTGCCTTAATTTGATTTGAATTAAATTTAGAAGATTTTTTTGGTTCGGTAGTTAAAACAATATCCGGATTTTTTATTCCAAATTTTTTACATAGATCTTTAAGATTATGTTGTCCGGTGTGTATAAAATAATACTCTATTTTTTTATTTTTTAATTCAATCATTAAAGGAAAGACCTTAATTAATTCTGCTCTAGTTCCAATAATAAATGCAATTTTAATGTTTTTCATTTTTTTTCTAAATTAAAAAAATGCTAAAATCAGCAATCCGATTATAATTTCAATTAAAATTAAAAACCACACAACATCTTTTTCATAAACTTTATGGCTCGGTTTAATTTTTTTTAATATTTTTATTGATAAATGAGTTAAACTATAAATTTTAGCATAAGGTAATTCTAATGAATTATCTTTATTAATTTTTCCAAAATTTTCTGCTTTGAATTTTGATTTTAATTTTAAAAATCCCTCTATAATAAATGGAATAAAAAGAATTATGGTTATTTTTTGCATGTTTCCAAATATTGCAAAACAAGCAATTAATACTCCAAGCAAATAAGTTAAAGAATCTCCTGGAAAAATCTTTGCAGGAAATTTATTAAAAAATAAAAATCCTAATAGTGAAAAAACAATAATTCCGGCAATTAAGGTTAGCCATAAAATATTTTGTTGATATGCAATAAATCCTAAAAAAGAAAAGATAACTAATCCTAATCCAGCTTCTAATCCATTATACCCCGCTAAAATATTATATCCGTTTGTTGCTCCAATTATTCCAATTGGAATTAAAATTAATGGATATATTATTCCAAAATTAACCGTTCCAAAAAATGGTAAATTGACTATTGAATCTCCGGCATTAATTACCATTAATGGAATTGCAATAACCGTGGTCATTAAAATTTTTTGCCAAGGTTTTAATCCTTTTTTCCATCCAAGAATATCATCAATAAAACCAATAAATCCCGCCAATAAAATTGAAGTAATAATCACTAAAGATTCTAAAACATTATTTGAATTATTTAATAAAAATGTTTTAAAAAAAACATAAATTAAGATTCCGATTATAATTGAAAAAACTATTGCAATCCCTCCGGCTTCTGCTACCAGGGGTTTAGAAAATTTATTCATATCTTTCCCCATAAGATTATTTTTTTTAGCAATGCCAATCCAGTATTTTGTTAAGAATAAAGATAAGATTAATGAAATAAAAAATAAAATTCCAGAAAAAATAAAATTCATTGTTTCCATTTTAATTTATGCTTTTTTTATTTTCCTAAATAATCTAGTGGGGCAAAAGGTCCATTGATTTCATCCCATCCGGTTGTTTGAAGATATTCAGGATAATAATTAATATTCTCTAAAAGATTATCCGTTACTTCAAATATTTTTATTGGTCCAGATAAATCATTAGTATAAATAAAATCTCCAACACTCATGTTATAATAATCTCTTAATTGTTTAATTACATAACTATCTTCCTTATGGACTAAAGGAATATTGGTTTCATTTAATAGATACATCTTTGCAAATTGCCCTTTTGTTACCTTTTCAGATATGAAAAACGCGGTTCCAAGCGGATTTATTCCATTATCATTTAATTTTGGAACAAAGTAGAATACTCCATCTATTCCTTTTTCGGATAATTTTATTTTTTGATTATTTAAATATACATAATTTATGGGAATACTATATCTTTTATTGTTGTAATACACAATTTCTTCAATATTTGATATTCTTCCAGAATCTTCATGCATTAAAAATCCTGCAATTATTGCATTTCCTTGTGGAAGTAATTCATTATTCCAAATTAAATCTTGGTCAAGCCAAAATCCGCCGGTATATACATAAATTGTTTCATTTTTTGTTTCTTGAGTTTGTGATTCATCCATCATAACAGTTGGAATATAACTTAATCTATCTTGTCCTGTTATGTCTGAAGCAATACTTGAATATGCGCTGTATTTTCCAATGTCGCTAGAATCAAATAAGATATATGAAACATTGTGTGCCTTGCATAATTGAAGAGTTGTATTCTCGTTTTCAGCAGTCATTAGATATCTCGCAGTTGTATGATCCCAAAAACTATTCACATGCCCTCCATCAGTGACTGTTGGTCTTTCACCGATAGTTTGTATCCAATAACCATAATCCCACCAATGTACAAATATGGAATTTTCTTTGGTATTTTCTCTAACCCAGGACATAGTATATTGCCATTGTTGTTGGTATGCTCCCGGAATAGTATATTTTGTTTCATAATAACTCGCTTTTGCATAATTTACTGCAAAGATTGTTAAAAATATAACCGAGATTAAAACAAAGGTTAAAAATAAATATTTTTTCCAATCAATTTTTTCTTTAATTGCAATATCAAACAATTTTATTGGTAAAAATGTCGACGCAATAATCATTGGGGGAGAAATAATAAAAAATAATCTTACTGCTCCTCGCATGGAAATAATTGCAAAGAAAATTAAACTAATTAAAAGAAGATATCCAAATTTTATTTTATCAAATGAATTTTCCAAATTTTTGTTTTTTAATTCTTGAATATAAACATATAAAATACCAAAAGCAAAAATAATTAAACCACCAAAATAAATAATTTTGCTGATAGCATTATCTCCATTAAATAAACTTGTTGGTGAATATCTACTAAATATGAACATAATTAAAAATAATACAAATGAAGAGAATAATATCCATTTATTCTTCTTATTAAAATGTTTAATTGCAGAATAAAACATCAAAATTGTTCCAAAAAAGAAAGTCCAAAATAAAGAAAAATTAATTCCCATAAATGTTACGGCAAAAGTATTTGAAACTTGTGTGAAATATGGAACCTGGTTTTCAGCGACAGTTAATCCAATTCTCCCAGAACCGAAGGGTTTTAATAAATAATCAAATATCGCTTGAAATTTGTTTAAAATAAAATCGGGTCCAAAAAGAAAAATAATAATTAAAACACCAAAAATAAAGGAGATTATCAAAGAAATTAAAGATCTTGGAAATTTAATTTTCCATTTTTCTATTAATTTATTAGTTTTATTTTTTAGAGGAGTTTCAAAAAGAATTAAATCTATCACTAAAACAAATAAAACTACTGTTGAAAATAAACCATCTGTAACACTTGAAAGAATTCCACTAATTGAAATTCCTTTAAGCAAAAAGCCCAAAATAGAAATCCCCCACCAAATTCCATAAATTAGTACATTTTTTCTAGAAATTTTTTGGAAGAAAAATGAGAATAATACGGCTAATGAAAAAGCCATAAAAATATATCTAAATCCACCCCAACTAAATATCATTAAAAGTGTTGATATTCCCGCAAGCATTGAAAATAAAATTCCTTTTTTTAATTTTTCAGAATTCCAAGCGATTATAAAAAAGTAAAACGCCATCCAAAAGAAGACCATACCTAAACTTTCTATCTCTGGAATTCCGGCAGTTGTTCTGTGAAGCATTTCAGGTATTACAGCATAAATTAAAGTAGCAATTATTGCTCCGGCATGTGAAAGTTCTCTTTTCATAAAAAATGAAAAGGTCTTTTGAATAAATAAGAAAAAGAAAATTAAGGTTATTGCAAATAAAATAACTGGGAGGATAATTGCGGAGTATTCTAAACTTGTTTCTTTAAATAAATTTAAAAATTTGTATATTCCAACAATTGCCCAAGGCATTAAATTGTGTTTTGCATAAGATTCCGTTCCAAGTGGTGCCATCCACATTTTGTCTGGGCTAGCTAAAGTCCCAGTTTTAATTATTTCCTGGGCGTTTCTTAGATATAAAAATGGATCTAAATCTGGTCCGAGGGTATAATTTCCTGTTGTAACATCTTTTAAATTAGAAATATTTGGGGTTCGAACATAAACTGCTAAAAGGATAATTAAAAATAAGAAAAGTAAAGATATTCCTGGCAAAAATTTTTTAAAATAATAAATAAATTCTTTCTTGTTTTCGGCTTCCATTTTTTCGTAATTTATAAAGAATTTTTTTGTTTTTAAAGTTATCTTTGAAGATAAGAAAATCTTTAAGATGAATCTTCATCTGTTTTGATTGTAGAAAGTAAAGCCATTAATAAAATTAAATTGGAAATGATATTTATTATAACAAATTGAATTAAACTTTCATGAAATATTAACACCAATACAATTTGTAAAAATAAAAAGGCAATAAGTACTCTGGCAGTTAATTTTTTATTCCAATTTAAAGAAAGATTATAAAAAGTAATAAACGTGGATAAAGCTAATAATGCCATTGATAGAACCACATATTTTAATAAATAGGAAAATTCAATATATTTATTTCCTAAAACAATTTTAATTATTAATTCTGGAAAAAAATAGGCTCCTGCAAAAAATAATACTCCTAAAGCAAAATTTGTTAAGAATCCAAGAAGTAACATTTTATCTGTCTCTTTTTTTATCTCTTTTTTATTTAGTTCCCCAGACTCAATTATTTTTAGAAATAATCCTTTTGAAATAGTCAATGAAGCAAAAAATAATAATTTGGCAATTGTTGATAATCCGCTATAAAGTCCGGAATCAAAGGCACTAAAGAAATATCTTGCTAATAAAACATCTATCATACTAAATAACATCAATAATCCAAAAATTGTTAATATTGCCAAGAAGAATTTTTTCATTTCATTTTGAGATTCAATAGTTTTTTTTGCAGAATTTTTTATTGAAAAAATATTTTTATTTTTTTCAGTTTTAAATTTTGCTTGAAATTCTTTTAATCGTTTATTCACAATTTCCAAACTCAAAAAAGAAACAATTGCATTTGTGCAAACTATCGAAAAAAGGATCCCATTTAAATTAAATTTTAAAAGAACAGATAATAAAGCACCGCAATAAAAAATAATTGAATAAATAGTATAAATAAAACTGGATTCCTTAAAATGATTTATTCCTTGCAAAATTCCTACACAAAGAGGATATAAAAAAACAAAAAATAATGAAGTTCCAAAAAGGCAATATTGAAAAAAGGTGGAATGCAATAGATTCTTTCCAATAAATGGATAAAGTGATAAGAATAATAAAAATAAAGGAACAGAGTAAAGCATAATTTTTTTTCTATTTTTTTTATAAAGCAAATTTATTTTTTCTATATCTTTATTACAAAAGTATTTTGTGGCATATTTTGCGGAAAAAATTTTGATAGATTCTTGGCCAATCATAAAAAAGAAAGTGAATACAATAAAAGTATAAAATATCCCATACTCTTCGGGGGTAAGCATTCTAGCCAAGGTAAAATATAATAAAAAGCCAAAAATTCCACCCAGGATTGTAAACCCAAAAATTTTTTTAATCTGTTTTTTTAATTGGAATTCCTTTAGATAAAATAACTTTTTTTCTGCCGGGGGTATTATTTGTAATTTTTTCATTTTGATATTTAATCAGTTTTATTATTTTTATTTTTTGGATTTATTCTAAATAATACAAAATAATCTTAAATAATTATGGGTGTAAGAAAAACTTCCATAAATGCAGAGATTATTAGGATAATTAATCCAACAATTATTAAATCTAAAACATCTTGCAAAATTCTAATAAATTTATTACTATTAAACTCCTGATTGATGATTGCATTACCTATTATCCCGCCGGCAAGAGCAACAACAAAATATGCTAAAATTTCGGGTATTCCATGAACAAGATATCTTAAAAATCCGTTAGGTAATCCAGAAAATGCGCCTTTTGAATATATTCCAATCGCCGCAGAGATAACAGAAGCATTCCAGGCTAAAATAAATATTGCACCAGCACCAAAAAGAAAAGAAAATAATAATGTAAAAAAGAATACATAAAAATTATTTGTTAAAATAGTCATAACTCTTGCCATTCCATCTTTTAATGAGACCATTCCACTGATTGCATTTCCAGAAATATCTTTTTGCATTAAAACGCTTTCAAAATTCCTTACACATTCTTCTAAAGGAAGATTACTATTCACCTGGCAATATGTTTCTGTCTGTATTTTGAAGTTAATATTTGTTTTATCAATTGGCATGACCACATATAATAAAGACAGGGCTAATACATATCCAATAAATAAAAAGATTAATGCAGATAATGCTTTTTCATGTTCTTTAAATAATTTTCCTTCGTTGTGGATTCTCTCGTCTTTTCTTTCTTCTCTTTTCATAACATAATAAACAAATGGAATTGAAAAGAAAACAGTAAAACAAACAATTAGGATACTAATATGTTTTTGAAATACCGGATTATTAATAAATAAAAAATCTGTAGTAAGAACTGCAAGGGAGGCATAGATAAAACCAATAATACTCATTTCCCATGGTTTTCGTTCAGCTTTTTTTGGATTGATAATTGATTCAAACATTTTTATTTAACCTAAATGTGGTTTCCTCTTTTTATTAAATAATCAAACGGTTTAATACTTAAAAACTTAATCTTTTTAATATAAATAAAACAAAACTTTTTATATCCTTAATTAATATCATTTATTAAAGAGGTGAAGAAAGAAATTATCTTTCTTTATAAAATGCAAATAAAAAGAAAATTAAATAAAAAAGAAAATCAAAAAAAATTTGAAAAAATTTGTTTAGATATTCAAAAAGTTAGGATACAGGGTGCAGAAAATATTGCTATTGCGGGTTTAGAATTATTAAAAATAAAAAATGATCCTGTATCAATTAAAAAAATAATTTCTTTAAGACCAACAGAACCATTATTAAGAAATTGTCTTTTTAGAGCAAAATCTTTTAATAATCTTGAAGAAGGAGTAAAAAATTCATTAGATCATTTAAAATATTCAAAAGAAGAAATAAAAAAGCATGGTGCAAATTTAATAAAAAATGGATGCACTATCTTTACACATTGCCATAGTAGTTCGGTTATAGATATTTTAGTAGAAGCAAAAAAACAAGGAAAAAATTTTATTGTATACAACACCGAAACTAGACCTTTATTTCAAGGAAGAAAAACTTCTTCAGAATTAGCAAAAAATGGAATTCCAGTTATTCATGTCTTGGATAGTGCAGCAAGATTAGCAATAAAAAGAGCAGATATTATCTTTTTTGGGGCAGATGCAATAACTAAGAATAAAGTCTATAATAAAATTGGTTCGGAATTGTTTGCTTTAACTGCAAGAAATTATCATGTTCCGGTTTATATTATTTCAGACTCTTGGAAATTTGATCCCCAATCAATATACGGATCTGAAACTCCTCTTGAAGAACGTCCTTCAGAAGAAATTTGGAAGAATGCTCCAAAGGGGGTAATTATTGAGAATCCGGCATTTGAAAAAATAAGTACATTAATGATCGAGGGAATTGTTTCAGAACTAGGAATTTTACCTCATGAAAAATTTTTAATGCATGTATTGTCTAGATATCCCTGGATAAAGCAAGCAAAATTTAATTAGAATTATCTTAATGATCGTGCTCACAATTGCATTCTTCATCATCGCATAAGTTTTCTTGATTCTGTTTGGATTTCTTTATTTGGCTTTCAATTCTGTCCATTTCTGATAAAATTGTTTCTATTTGTTGAATAATTTGTTCTTTTAATTCTAATGTTTTACTTATTTTTTCTTCAACAATATCTTTTGTTTCATCAATAGTTTTTTTTACCAGAACTTTTCCACCCATATTAACCAATAATTCTTTAGTATTTGTAATCTTTGCTTGAAGCATAATATCTTGGCTTAATGGAGAAAAAAAATCTTGATTTTCTTTAACATTCTTTAATTCTTCTATAGAATTTTTCAAAGAATTTAAATCTTGAATATATTTTTCAATAAATTGCATTTGTTGATCCAAAGAAGATAATTCATTTTGCAATAAATTCATTTCAAATAAAGATTTTTGAAAATCTTTTTCTTTATCTGGATTTTCTTTTTTTTCTTTAATATTCATTTTATGTATCTCCAATTATAGTTTAAAAATCTTCTTAGTTAGTATGCTAAAAATCATTCCAAAGACAATATAGCATAAGAACCATCCGGCCCCATCCCCAAAAATGGGAATTGGTTTTCCCCAAGGAATAATATTTCCGATTTGCGCCCATTCAACATATAATGTTTTTAAAAAATAGAATATTAAAAGTAATGGTCCGGTCGTAATTAGCATGGGTTTAAACGTCATTTTTAATAATTCAGAACTATTTTGCATCATCTCTCCCTGAATTTCTCCTAATTTTTTAGGATCATCTTTATTTTTTTTAATCTCCTCTTGAAGTTCTTTTTGTTTTTCTTTTAATCTTTTATTTTTTTCTTTATCCATTACTAAAGAATATACCCAATTTATTAAAAAAGAAATAATAAATGAAAAAAGTATAATACTAAGCAAAGGACTCCATTCAACAAAATTAACTAACCAAGTTATCATTTTATTTTTAGATTTTTTTAGTTTTAATTTAAATATTTGTTAGGCTGTATTAAATTGAAATCATTTTTTTTGCAATTGGATTTGAATCCATGGCATATTGTTGTGCAATTTCTTCATACATTTTGTAAATAATCATTACACTTAATAATAGTCCTGTTCCTCTTACTAATGCTCCGGTTATGTCTGCTAACGCAGCTAGCAATCCAACTGCTGCCCCCCCCATAATTGTTAATGGCAAAATATATCTCTCTAAAATGCTTTCAAAAATACGATTATCTTTTCTAAATCCTGGGACCCCCATTCCGCTAGCAGATAATTGTTTTGCCTGACTTTGTGCATCCATTCCAGAAGTTTTCATCCAAAATATAGAAAACATTATTGAACCAAGAACCATAAAAATAATATATCCCAAAGATTGTATTAACATAATCCATGAAAATGATCCAGTGATAATGCTATCTAAAATTCCCCCGCTTGGTGCGGAAATCCAATAAACTAATCCCGAAGTTATAACACCCGAACTATTAAATCCCCCTAAAAATGTTGCATGTCCTGTAGCTTTTTGTGCAAGTGTAGCAAAAAGTTGAAAATTTGCATGGAGTGCTGCGGTTAAGATGACAGGGATGTTACTGGTGTATAAAAATGATAATGGCCATCTAATTCCAAAACCTCTTACTCTTCCAAAAGATAAGGGGATTTCTACTTTTATAGATTGAACATAAATTACTATTAAAAAAATAAGTATAGTTGCAATGATTGCTACCAGTGCGGAAATTGCACCGATTGCATCCGAGTTAATAATTGAAGTAATTAAAACAGGAATTTTTCCAATTGGTTGGATTGTTTTTTCTGGTCCAATAAAATTAAATGTTCTTACACACAATTGCCAAGCAACTCCCCCAACAATAAATAAACTTATCCCGCTTCCAAACCCATATTTTCCGATGACTTCATCCATTAAAATAACCGCAAGTCCACCCAAAAATAATTGAAATATTAATATAAACTCTAATCCAGGAGAAGCTTCTAATCCCCTCATTAAAACGTAAATCAACGCTTCAAAAATTGTAAAAAAGATTGCAGTCATTTTTTGAATACCCTGATAAAGTCTTTTTCCTTCGTGGGTTTTAACATTAATATTTACAAGTCCTGCCCCCAATAATAATTGCAATACTATTGATGCAGTAACAATTGGCCCGATACCTAAACTCATGACACTTCCAAAACTTGCTCCTAAGATAATAGATAAATATTCAAATTGGGATAATGCATTTTCACTCAAACCATAAAGTGGGATATTTGATAAAATAAAAAAGAATATTAACATAAAAATTGTCCATTTTAATCTATTTCCAAATGAGGGTTTCTCTTTTGGTCCTTTAACTTCTGGCAAATTTTCAATCAATTTTTTAAAAACCATTTTTTTCTTAGATAATATTAATTATTTTCTTCTTTAATTTACTTAATAAATATATAAAAAAGGATATATAAATATTTTTTATTAATTTCTATCTTATTTAATTTGAGACTTCTTTGAAATTATCTATCATACAACCAGCTTTTTTTAATTTTTCAATTGCTTTTTCTGAGAATGAAGAAGCCTTAATTTTTATTTTATCTTCAATAGAACCACCTGAAAGAATTTTAAATCCTGTTAAATCTATTTCGATAGTTGAACCACTTTTTTTTGCAATTCCTTGTTTTAAAAAAGTGTTTAATTTTTCTTGGATATCTGATAAATTAATTACTCTTAATTTTATTTTAGTATTTTTTTCAGTAGTGAATCCTCTTTTTCCAAAATAATCTGGAAAATATTTTAATACATAAGTATGTTTTTGCCCAGATCTTTTTCCTGTTCCAGACATTCCTTTTCCACCCTTACTTCCTTTCCCCCTGTGTTTCTTTTTATATCCATAACCACAAGTAGTACTTCCTCGTATTCTAGATCTTTTTGCTCTTTTCGTTGCCATTTTATTTTTATAAATGTTTTTTTATTTAAGTGTTTAAAGCATTTTTTGTATTAATTTATTAAGATCTTTGTTTTTACCTAATACTCCTTTTGGCCAAGCTTGTTTTGTTGTTCCCTTAAACCCCCCTCTTGGTGGGTGTAACATAAAGAAAGGTTTTAACTTTAATTCTTCTAATGTTATTTTATTTTCCATTAATTTTTTAGCATTTTCTTCGGCGGTTTTTTCATCAAAATTTGGATTTTTATTTCCCGGTAATCTTGCTCTTTTTAATAATAAAAGTTTTAATGTTTCTAAATCTATTTCATCATAAGCAATATAATCTTTTGCTTTTTCAATCATTCCTAAATATTCTTTTTTGTTTTCAATTAATACGCAAGAAAATTTTTTTCTTAATCTTAATAAATCTAAAGTTGTTTCTATTCTAAAATCTACATTAACCATTCCTCGTATTCTTACTAAAATTATTTTTGTCATTTTGTTTTTTAAATAAATTTATTTAATTTTTGAAGTGCATCCATGCAAGCCCTAGCAAGATTTATTTTTGTTCTTGTTTGTCCATAAGTTTTACTATATACATCCTTAATTCCTGCAAGTTTTAATATTTTTTTACATTCTCCGTCTATTGCAAGTCCTGTTCCTTTTGGGGCAGGCATTAAAACAATCTTTGAACTCCCACATTTTCCTTTTACTTCAAAGGGGATACTATGTTTTTCATTACATGTACAATGGAAACTCCCGCACCCACGATTTATTTGCACAAGATTTACTTTTGCATTTTTAATTGCTTTTCCTTTTGCAGGTATTGTTTCTTTTGCTTTTCCTAAACCTAATCCCACATGGCCATTTTGATCTCCGACAACAACGAGACAAGAGAAAGTTGGAACATTTCCTTCACAAGTTTTCTTTTGTGTTTGTCTCCAAGGACGTCTTTTTCCTCCTCCAAATTTTCCTTTAGCTTGGCCAATATTAATAAGTTCCATGTCTAAATTGGGAATTAAATGATCTACAATTCCAGATTCAAATATTTTTTTGTTTTGCTCAATTATTTCGTCTATGGTTTTAATTTTTCCTGCCATGACTTCTCGTCCCAATTCTGTTTTTGGAATCCATTCTATGATTTCTTCTTTTCTAAATTTATCTTTAGAACCATCTTTGGATCTTTTTTTTCTGAAATTGTTTTTGTTTTCTTTTTCCATTTTTATTTTTTTAAATTTTATCTATCTTCAATATTTTCTTGATTAAATCCTAACCTTATTAATATTTCTTTTGTTTTTTTAGCATGGTCTCCTTGCAATTCAATAATTTGGTTTTTATATGTCCCCCCACAAGCCAATTCTTCTTTCAATTTTTTTGCAACATCTTTTCCGTTATCATCTATTCCGGAAACCATCGTGACAATTTTACCAAATCGTCTTTTAATCTTTTCTATTTTTACTTTTTGGCTATTTTTGGATAATTCATTGCAGATACATGCCGCAATTGGTAATCCACATTTTGGGCAAATTTCCATATTATTTAGTATTAATTTTATCGGTTTTACGGTTTATTAATGTTTTAATTCTTGCAACCGTTTTTTTAATTTCTTTTGCTTTTTTTGTTCCAGTTGAGCTTTGGGTTGCTTTTTGGGATTTTATTTTTAAAAGTTCTAATTTTAAATCTTTAACTTTCTGTTCTGCTTCAGCATTATTCATTTTTTTAATTTCTGATTTTTTTATTATTGCCATTTTTCATGTCATTCAATTTTTTTTATTTAATATGTTCTTTTAGATGGTTTATCAATTCTCTTTTATTTGTTATTTTCCCAGATTTTGCAAGATTTCTTATTGTTTTATATTGAATATTTGAGATTTTTCCTGCTTCTCTTTGATTTTCTAAATATTTTCGAATTACTCTTATTTCTTTAATATAATCTCCTTTTCTATCATATACTTTTTTTCTAATTTTTCCTGCCCTTCGTCTTCTTCCTTTTTTCTTTCTTTTATCCCTAATTTTTCCTGCCCTTCTTTTTATTCCTAAGTTTGGTCTTTTTTTAATTGCTCCTTCTTTAATTAATTGTTTAATATCCTGATTTGTTATAGCTTCATTTATTTCGTTTAATTTATCTTCATCAAATATCACCGAGTTTATTCCTACACCTAATATTTCTGCAGATAATCTCTTTTGTAATTTTAAGGTTTTCATTTTATACTTTTTTTGTTTCTTTAATTTCTTTTATTTCTTCAATTTTTTCTTTATTTACTATTTCTTTTTTTTCTTCGGGTTTTGTTTCAATCTTTTTTTCAGATTTTATTTTTTTCTTATTTTTTCTTTCTTCTTTTTTTTTCTGTTGAGTTTCAATTTTTTTATTAATCATTAAAATTCCTTTTTCTATGTCTGTTGCATATACCATTATTCCCTTATCTTTTGCTTTTTGTAAAATTTCTTTTTTCTTTCTCAATCCCACATTTCTAATTATTGCAATCTCTTCATTTTTATTTATGATTTCCAATTCTTTTAAATTTGAAACAAATTTTATTTTTAATCCTTGAACAAATCCTCTTATCTTTTTAGGGGATCTGAATCCGATAGATGGTTGAATAGGATAACTTTTTTCTTTTTCTCTAACTTTACTATGTTTTCCTGTTGGCATTCTCCATTTTAATTTCTTTTTTCTTCCTTTTCCTAATCTTGAAAGTTTAAAAGAATCTTTTCTATAAAATTTTGGTTTTCTTTTCTTTTGTATTTTTCTTACTTGTAATAATTTTTCTTTTTCTACCATTTTAAGTGTGTCTCCCTTTTTGTTTAGTTATAATCCATAATCCGTCTTGAAATATTCTTCTATCCCTTTTTGTTAATCTTGTTGATTGTTCACAAAGTGTGGCTGTGTTTCCTGCTAATTCTTTGTCAGGAGAAGTGATTCCAATTATGTCTCCATCTATTTTCACTTTAACTCCTTTTGGAAGGTTTACAATTCTATCTTTGTTTTCTCCAAAAAAGTTTTTAATAACTATTTTATTTCCTTCCAATTTTACATTCATTGGAAAGTGAACTGAACAGATTTGTATTTCATATAAATATTCTTCTTGAACTCCCTTAATCATTCCATTGATTATGCTTTCTATTGTTCCAATCAGTGTTTTTTCTTTTTTATTTGCTTTTTCTTTTTTTATTATAATTTTTCTATCTTCTTTTTCAATTTTGATAATTTTTGTTTTAAATTCTTTTTCTACTGTTCCTTTTGGTCCAGAAATTTTAACTGTTGTTAGATTAATATCTGCTTGGACTCCTTCTGGAATTTGAATTGTTTTTTTAATTTCTTTTTTCATTTTATATTTAATAACAATAAGCTATAACACTCCCGCCAATACCCATTTCCATTGCTTCTTTATGGGTCATTAATCCCTTGCTCGTTGAGATAATCAAAATACCAAAATCTCTTGCAGGCAAGTATCTTTGAATATATTTTTCAAATTCATCTTTTTTTACATAAAATCTTGGTTTTACTGCTTTGCAATTATTTATTCTTCCTAATGAAACAATTATTCTTTGGAATTTTCCTTCTTCAATTTTATATTCTTTAACATATTCGTGTTTTTGAAGAATTTTTAATACATTTACAATTAATTTAGATACAGGCATAATTACGGTCTCTTTTTTTCCTGCCTTTTTGCAATTCATAAAATCATTCAATGTTGCGCTTAACCAATCTCTTACTACCATTTTTTCCTCCTAGTGATATTTTTTAAATCCAATTTTTTCTGCAATTTCTCTAAAACAATGTCGGCAAAGATGTAATCCATATTGATTTAAATGGGCTCCGAATCTTCCACATCGTACACATTTTTGTTTTGCAATTCCAGTAGTCCTATCTTTTGGTTTACAAAACTTTATGTATCTAGATTTAATAGCTGGTTTAGAGTCCAATTGTTTAAACATCTTTTTCCAATCACTTGCAGTCATTTTTGTTTTTTTATTTGTTTTTAATTTATTTATTATATTTTTTTAATGATTTTTTTATTTTTCTTCTAATGGTATGTTAAAGTTTTTTGTAAAGAAGTTTATTGTTTCTTCTTTACTAATTTTATGTGAACTTCCAACTTTACTTGTTTTTAATTTTCTTTTAGAAACTCTAAAACCTTTTCTTTTTAATGTGACCATGACTTCAAAACCAATCATTCCAAGGTCTCTTTGATATGGAATAGACGGGATTTCGATATATTCTTTAATTCCGAAGGCAAATATTCCTTCTCCAAATTGTTTTTTTCTTAATGATGGAACTCCGACAAGCACTGCTTTCAAAACTTCTATTGCTTTTTCTTTTCTTAATGTCGTTTTACATCCAATTTCTAATCCTGGACGAATTTTAAATGTTGGAATTCTTTTTCTTGCAAGGGTTTTTACAGGAGTTACTCCGGTGATTATTTTAAGTAATTTAATGCATTTTTCGAGTTTTGCGGGTTCAACAGTAGAACAATGCAATGTAACGCTGTCTATTGTAATTTCCCTCATAGGGTTCTCATTTTTATTCTTATTTTCTTTTGCCATTCTTATTCAATAATCATTAGGCTTTCTAATCTTATTTTTGCTTTTTCGTCATTAAAAAGAACATTTGCTTCTTTTTCTTCAATTTCTTGAACTATTCCTTCTTTTCCCATATGTTTCCCTTTTATAGCAAAAATTTTTGCACCTTTCTTTAAAGGTAAAACTTTTATTATTTCATTTTTTGCAGTATCTATTAAAAGACCGTCTCCAACTTTCAATTCTTTGTTACATAAAAAATTTCTTCCATCAAAACAATTGATTTGTACTTTTTTTCCTTTTAAAATTCTTTTATTAATAATTTTGGTTATTTTTGTGGAATAATCTTTTGCAGATATTTCTTTTAAAACAATTCCTTTATTATTTAATGTTAAAATAAAATATTTTTCTTCTTTCTTTATATACACTTTATCTAAAATTCCTACTGAAAATTTGGTATCTGTTATTTTTTTATTATTTACTAAAACATCTCCTTGTTTCAAAGCAATTTTACATTCTTTGGTATTATTTACCACTTTTGCTAAATCTCTAAGGATAATCAATATTGGTACAGAATAATTTTTATTTTGCCCGGCTCTTGAATTAATTACATATTTTTTTTCTTTCTTTGGCATTTGCCAATTTTTTGGCATTGCAATTCTTTTTTGATACATCTTTATTTTTTCTCCAATTTATTTTTATTTATTTCTTGTTTTGTTTTTTTAACTATTCTTTTTTTATCGGTTAAGATTAATTCTTCAATTTGTAAATTTGAAGGGTGTATTGAAACATTAAATTTTGTTCCATTTATTTTTGTTTTTTCAATTCCTTCAATAAAAACTTTTTCTTGTTTTGGGAAAATGTTTGATACTTTTCCTTTTTTTCCTTTAAATTCTCCAACCATAATTTTTACAATATCTCCTTTTCTTAATGAAATCGATCTTTTTCCATAGATTTCTTTAAGTTTTTTTGTTAATTGTGAGGAGATTAATTTATTTTTAATATTATGTGGTGCATTTATTCGATATTTTCTTTGTTTTCTTATTTGTATGCTTCTATTCCAACTTTTTGAAAATTTTTTTGTTACCATTTTATTTTTGTATTTTTTATTTTAAATATTTAAACTATCATTGTGGCAATTTTTGCTACAAATGGCCATCTATCTGCAGATTCTCTTGAAATTGGCCCCTTTATTTGTGTTCCTTTTGGATTTCCGTCTTCATCTTTTACTAAAACCGCAGCATTATCTTCAAAACAAATTCTTTCTCCTGTTAATCTCCTATAATCTTTTCTTTGTCTTACAATCACTGCAAGAAAAACCTGCCCTTTCATTTCTTTTAATCCTTTTCGTACACTAACTCTTACAAGATCTCCTATTCCGCATGAAAGTTGTCTACCTTTTCTTCCTTTTCCTCTCTTGATTCCAACAATTCGTATTCTCTTGGCTCCACTATTATCTGCGGAATTAATTTCACTTCCTAAATTTAATCCATTAGTTACTCTTGCGTTTACTGATTTCATTTTAAAGTTTTTTAATAAAAACAAAATTTATTATCTTGCTTAATTGTCTTGTTTCCCCGACAGTAACAGTATCTCCAACATTGATTTGGTTTTTTACGCATTCGGGTAAATAAGCATGAAATCTAGATTTTGATTTAGAAAATCTTTCATATTTTGTGTTTTTTATAAATCTCTCTATTTCAACAACAATTCTTTTAGGAAAAACTTTTTTTACTTTCCCCGTAAAATATCTTCCTCGGATTTTTAAATTTCCGTGAAATGGGCATTTTACGTCGGTGCATTCAATTTTCTTTTTTTCAATATTTTCTTTTTTATTTTCTATTTTTTCCATTTTATTTTAATTTGTTTTTTATTTCATTTATTATCTTTGTTTTGTCTTCTTTTAGATGTTTTCCATCAATTCTATCTTGACTTGGAAACATTTTTTTATCGCAAGGAATTTCTACTCCTGCATCTATTGCCCCCTTTACGACGGCATATAATTTTGAACCTTTTGTTGATGTTTGTAAACCCAGGTCTAAAATTAATTTTTTAATATTTTGTTTAATTGCTTTTTTTCCTAATAAATATCCTACTAAATATGCTGAAACTATATTATTTGTATTTTTCATTCCTTCTTTTTCTAATTCCTTTGAATTGATGGAAATTAAAGTATAATCAATTAATTTTTTTGTTTCAATTATATGCGCAACCAAATGTCTATTTGTTTTTCTTATAACTAATCTTTTTTCTCCAGATTTTAAAAATGCTAATCTTGCAGCATAATCTGTTTTTCCTATTCTTCTCCTTCTTTCCAATATTTTTTTTATTATTGCCATTTTTATTTTTTAGATTTATTTATTCATTTATTTATTTTCTTTTTTCCTTTTTCTGTTTTTTCATTATTTATTTCGTCTTCTAATCTTTTTAATTGTTGATCAATTATTTCTTTGTTTATTTCTATTTTATCTGGAATTTTTGTTCCTTTTGGAATTAAAGAAACTTTTACTCCTATAACCCCTGGTCTAGTAAATGCAATTGATTTTGCTTTGTCACAAATTTTAACATATTCTCCTGTTTTAATTAAGTATCCAAATCCAAATCTCCATGATTTTGCCCTTTCACTCGGTAATCTTCCACTTAATCTTATCTCTGCTCCAAGACATCCGCTTTTTGTTAGTCTTTCTAATTCCCTATATGCAACAATTTTAAATCCCAAAGGTCCAAATTTTTCTAGAGACATTGCCATTTGATCAGCAATATATTTTGCGTTATGTTCTGGATTTTTTAATTCCGCAATTTCTACTTGTGGATTTTCAAATTTGAAAATATTTCTTAAGTCATTAGATATTTCTTGAATACTACTTCCATCTCTTCCAATTACCCAACCAGGATGCGCAGTTATCAATATTACTTTTTCTCCAATTGGTGTTCTTTCTATTTTTAAATCGGTTATTTTTCCTTTTCCTAATTTATTCATAATATATTCTTTTAATTGATATTCTTGTTTTCTTATTCCAACTATTTTTTTCTTAATCATTTTTTATTTTCTCCTTGTTTTTTCTTTTCTTTCATCTCTGTAGCTTCCAATAAAACATGACATCGTTTTGATTTTTTTCTACCATACGCCATTCGTGTTCCTCTAAATGGTCTATGGGCTTTATCTGCTTTTGCTGTAGAGATAATAACATTCTTTTCATCTAATCCTAAAACTGAAGCATTTGCAATTAAGCTTTTTATTAATTTTATAAAAATTCCAGATGCTTTTACCGGATATTTTCCGGATGAATAACCGCCACCAATTCCTTTTTTATGCGCTACTTCCATTTTCATAGGAATTGCTATTTTTTTTAACATAACTTTTTCTAATAATTCAATGGCATATGTTGCTTTTTTATTTTTAATAAATTTACAAATATTAATGGCATATTTTTGTGAGGTTTCAATATTCAATCCTCTAACTCTCGCTATCTTTACTTCTACTTTTTTTTCTGTTTCTTTATTTTTTATATCTTCTTTTTCCATTTTATTTTTTAATTATGTTTATTTAACTGACAAGAACGAAGAACCTCTTGTAGCTCCAATTCCTGGCGCCCCATGTTGAATTTTTTTTCTAGTTTGGGTGAATTCTCCAATTCTATGACCAATCATTTCGTCGCTTATTCTTACTTCTGTAAATTCTTTTCCAGCATAAACATTAACAACCATTCCAATCATTTTTGGAACAATTATAATATCTCTTAAATGCGTTTTGATTATTTTTCCCTTTTCTATTTTTTTATTGCATGTTTTTATGAACTTTTCTATGGGTGCGCTATTTCTTATTATTGATCTTCTTTGTCTTGAAGGAAGTAATTTTGCAAAATCATTCAAATTCATTTCTTTTAATTCTGTGAGTGTTTTTCCACGATATGTAAATTCTTTTCCAACCATCTTATTTCTTTCCTCCTGTTCTTCTTGCTCTTACTAGTCCAACTTTTGCTCCAGGTGGGGAATTTCTTTTTGGAACTTTTTGTTTTATTCTTTTTCCTCTTCCAGAACCAAATGGATGATCAATGATATTCATTTTTACTGCACTTGTTCTTGGATAGACTTTTCCGCCTTTTGCATTTTTAATATGAACCATCTTTCCAGCTTTTAATATTGGTTTTTCTTTTCTTCCGCCAGCAGCAATAATTCCAATAGTTGCTCTTTCATCTCCTTTAAATATTTTTTCTGATTTTGATGGCATTTGAATATAAATTTTTAAATTTTCTTTTTTTACAATTCTTCCACAAATTCCACTATTTCTTACAAATTTTCCGTTGCTTCCTTTAAATTTTTCAATATTGCAAACTAAAGTTCCAATTGGCATATCTGATAATTTTAAGATATCTCCATTTTGAATATTTTCACTTTTTCCAATTTTAATTGTTTCTCCTTCATAATTTCCTTCGGTTGTAACATTATAAAAAAATCCTTTTTCAGTTTTTATTTTTGCAATTGGGCAGGAATAGCATGCAACATTAAATAATTTTACAATTTTTCCATCTCCTTCAAAATCCCAAGGGGGGTATTTAATTGTAACTCTAAATGATTTCTTTTTTGTTCTATATCTCGGTCCTCCACGTCCTCTTGCTTGTTGTATTAATGTTTTTCCCATTTTATATTAATCCTAATTTAGATGCAATATCTGAAGATTTTGAATTTTTGTTTAATTTAATTATTGCTATTTTTTTATTTAATCTTATTTGAGTATTTATTTTTTCTACTTTTACTTTGAATTGGTTTTCTATCTCTTCTTGAATTTGTTTTTTTGTTGCTCTTCTATCAACAATAAAAAAAAGTTTATTTTCTAATTCAAGTGCTTTTATTGCCTTTTCGGTAGTTATTGGTTTTGTTAAGATCATTTTAATTTTCCTAATTCATTTATTGCTTTTTCAGTATAAACCGTTAATCTTCCGGGAATTCCACCAGGTGCTAAATTTAAGATATTTAATTGATTTGTTTTAGTTACTTCTGCTCCAGTATTTTTTAATTTTTTAGCTTGATTGTATTCTTCTTCAGAAACAACAAATAAAATTTTTTTAATTATTTTATATTTTCTATTTCTTGATTTTCCTTTTCCCGCCCTTATTTTTTTTGTGTAAATATCTGAAAGAGTTGTTATTTCTTTAATTTTATCTTCAAATTCTTTTGGTTTTTTTGTTAAAAATTCTGAATCAACAATTATTGGTAAATTTGTTAAATCTAAATTATATTTGCTTAAAATTATTTTTTTAGAGGCTGTTGCAGCAATTGCGGAGTATAATGCTAATTTTTTTTCTTTTTGATTTATTATTCCTTTATTTTTCACTGGTTTTGGCGGATGCGCAGCTCTACCCTTTCTTGTTCCTGGAATAAATGCTCCAATCCAATTGAATCTATCCCCTCTTCTAGACATTGTTTTTCTTGGGATTCTTGAAATACCATATCCATAAAGTGTTTTCCATTTATGTCTGATGTGTCTTTGTTTTCCGCTAGCAGATACATCTTTACCCGCAAGGATATATGCACCATATGGTTGAAAATTTTTGATTGTTTCAAATATTTTTTTTATAATATCTGGTCTTATTTTTGTTTCAAATACTTGTGGCAATGCAATTTCTTTTCCTTGTTTTCCGTCTGAATTAATTATTTTTGTTTTCATTTTATTTGAATATTCTATCTATTTTAAAAATTTAATAACCTCAAAATTTTCTTTGGTTGTTCTTCTTTTTTGTCTTGGACTTGGATAAATTATTAGTTGTCTTTTTGGGGTTCCTTGAATTGATCCTTTAATAAATAAAATATCCCCTAAAAGTTTTCCATAATTTTCAATCCCAAAATTTATTTTTTGTCCTTCTTGAATATCTATAATTTTATTGTTTAATTTAATTCTAGAAAAAAATCCTGTTTGACCCAATTGCGGTGCTCTAAAGGAAACTCTTGATGGTGTCCATGGACCAAGATTTCCAGGTCTTCTTTGTCCTTTTTCCGCTTTATGGGATTTTAATCCAATTCCAAATCTTTTTACAGGGCCTTGATTTCCTAATCCTCTTGTTAATCCTTTTATGTCTACTATCTGATTTTTTGCAAAAATATCTTTGACAAAAAATTCTTTATTAATATTAGATTTAATAAATTCAAATTTTTCTTTTAAGTCTCCACCAATGCCTATCTCTAATAAATCAGGTGTTTTTTTTGATTCAATTTTTTTTGGAATAGAATAAACAATTGCGGTAATTTCATCAATTTCGCTCAATCTTTTTTCTGCATCTTCTAAAGAAATTTTTGCATTTTTTGGAAATTTTATTTTTCTTTTTAATTCTTTATCTAAATTAGTATTGATTGTTTCAAATAAAACTTTTTTATTTTTATGAAATCTTGCAGATAAAATTTTTTGAGAAGGACATTCAACAATGGTTATTGGGACAATAATTTGTTTTCCTTTAGTTCTTGATTCGTTAGTATTATCTTTTACTAAAAGTCTAGCCATTCCGGCTTTATATCCAATAAATCCTAGAAGACCCTTTTGGGTAGTTTTTTTCTCAATCGGTAACCAGTTTACACTAGGTAGAGTTTTAGATGATCTTTTTCTTGGCCAATAGGCCATACTTCCCGAATGTGGTTGATGTAATTTTGGCATATTCTATCTCTGAATTGTTATATTTTTGAATGGTATATTTATAACTATATTTAACTTTCATTTTTCTACCCTCTATAAATTGTGAACTTATTTAATCATCAAAAATTGTATTTATAAAGGTTGTGATTTTTAGAAATTTGCTAATTTTTATTTTTCAATTAAACTTTTAATTCGCATTCTTTTTTTATTTCTTTTCCGTCGATATTAATAATCCTTTCAATTTTTCCAATTCTTAATGCATTGAGTCTTATCTTTTCTGGGTCTTTCTCTTTTTTTAAATTTTCAGGCATTTTTATTTCAGAAATATTATACCTATGTTCAATTGAAATTTTTTTAAAAGATTTTTCATCAATATCAAATAAAAATTCTTTTTTAACTTCGTTTATAAATTTTAAATCTAATTTTAATACACAAAACTTATCATTCACTTTTGCATTAGATCCTTTTCCAGGTTTTGGAAGAGTTTTTTTAATCTTAAATTCTCCGCCATTAAAATTGCAGTCTAAAAATGTAAAATATGACTCTTTTACAATCTTTTTAAGATCTTCAGAAGAAATTTCTTTTATAATTGTATATTCAAATAGTCTAGCCTTTTCTTTTTCTTGCCCGAATGAAGATAAGATTGAAGATTTTTCTTTGGTTAAAACAATCCCATTAACTTTTATTTTTTTATCAAGACAACTAATGAATGCAGTTAAATCATTTGCTAATTCATATGTTGTTGATACAAGGATGTCTTTTCCGACTTTAACATTTATGACTGCTTTGTTTTGATAATAACCTTTTCCAAATCTAATAAATTGTTTATGGACTAATTCATCAGAAGATTTTTCAAATATTTTTTTTATAAACATTTTGTATAAACCGTTTTTATTGTTTTAGTTATCTTTTTATTTTCTTTATTTTTATTTATTTCTATTTGTTTTTATTTGTTTTTACTTGCCCGTATTAATTTGGAAGTTATAAATTGGCAATTTACAAATTTAAGATTTACAAATGTGTAATCTCAGGTATATAAATATGAGCCCAACAGGGTTCGAACCTGTGATCTTCTCCGTGTAAGGGAGACGTCTTAACCACTGGACTATGGGCTCATTTAGATGTCTATCTATTTTCTTATTTGAATTATACTTATTTAAACCATATCCATTTTTATTAGGTTTATACTTTTTGAAAAATAGTAAAACTTTAAAAAGGTTTCTTAATTTTTTAGTATATGACAATCAATCCAAATATAGATAGAGAAAAAGAAGAAAAAAATAAAACAAAGTCAGAATCTGAAAATGAAGATTATGAAAAAAAGTTAAATGAACAATTAGAGCAAATTCCAGAAGAAGTAAAAAAAGATATTGAAAAAGTTAAGGAAATTCTTTCAGAATATACTAAAAAAATAACTAAAAAATATTCATTTATTCAATCAATTGGAATTATCCCCCCAGTAGCTTCAGAACTTATTGAAGAAGAGGAAGAAATTCCAAAAGAAAAAGATCAAAAATTAGTTCATGTCTTATTACTTTTGCCCGATGAAAAAATAAAAGATTCTCAAAAAATATTAAAAGAAAGTATTGAAATATTAAAAGAAAGTAAGCCAAAAATTTGGATGCATATCAAATCAGTATCTGAAATGTGGGAAATTGCTTTTGATGGAAAATATTCTATGCTTGAAGCAATGTCCATGTCGTTTCCTCTTTATGATAAGGGGATTCTTGGAGGCATAAGAGCTGCGAGTATTCATAAGATGTTAATTCTTAAAAAATTTGAAAGGTATGTAGTAAGTTATGTTGTCGCAGGTTCTTTTGTTCGTGGAACTGCAGTGAAAACTTCAGATATTGATGTTGCAATTATCATAGATGATACAGATGTTAAAAGAATGTCTAGATATGAATTAAAAGAAAAATTAAGATCTATCATTTATACTTACGCATTTGAAGCTAGCGAAAAAGCAGGAGTCAAAAATAAGCTTTCTCCGCAAATTTATATTCTTACAGAATTTTGGGAAGCAGTTAAAGATGCTCACCCCGTGATTTTTACGTTTATTCGAGATGGAGTTCCATTTTATGATAGGGGTGCATTTATGCCTTGGAAATTATTATTAAAGATGGGTAAAATTAAGCCAAGTCCAGAAGCAATTGAAATGTTTATGGGGTTGGGAGAAAAAGTTGCAGACAATGTAAAAAGAAAATTAAATGATATTGTAATTGAAGATATTTATTGGGGGGTTATTACTCCCAGTCAAGCATTATTAATGTTGTATGGTGTTGCTCCGCCGACGCCACGAGAGACTTATTCTTTAATGAAAGAAATTTTTGTGGATAAAGAAAAATTATTAGAATTAAAATATGTTAAAACTCTTGAAAAAATTGTAGAAATTTATAAAAAATATGAACATGAAAAAATAAAATCTATTTCTGGAAAAGAAATTGATGAGATGTTACAAGAATGTTCTGAATATACTGAACGATTAAAACAATTAATGGATCAAATAGAAAAAAGAACAACTGAAAAAGAGATTGAAAAAGGATATGAACTAATTTTTGAATTATTAAAAATTATTTTAGGGGATCACACAGAGCAAAAAATTATTTCTCTTTTAGAAAAAGAATTGATTGCTAAAGGAAAACTCCCTAGAAAAGTATTAATTACCTCTATGAAAATTTTAGAATACAAGAAAAATCTAAAAACAAAAAAGATTTCTAAACAAGATTTTAATGAACTAAAAAAAGAAATCAATGAAGTTTCTTCTTTGCTTTTAGAATATTCTCAAAAAAAAGAACTAGATGAAATTAATAACAAAAAAATTGAAATTTCATTTGATAATAAAAAAGCAGAACTTTTTGTGTTCAAAGATTATGCTTTCTTAGTTCCAGATTTTACATCCGAAAAGATTAAAAAGATATATTTTGATGGGAAAATAGAAGAAACAGATAGAGAAGATTTAAAAAACGAATTATCTAAGAATAAAAACATTGAAAGAAAAATAAACATTAAACTTATAAACCTTCTTAGAAAGGTAATAGGAGAGTTTGAAATAAATTTAAATTAAATTTAGTAGAAAATTTCAGAATATTTACAGCTAATTAAAAAATGAAAGCAAAAGTTATTTCGTTCAGAAGAGGAAGAAAAACTCAAAAACCAAGGCATTTTATTATCGAGGTTGAGGGTATTGAAACCAAAGAAAAAGCAACAAAATTAATTGGTAAAAAAATTAGTTGGACGAGTATTGCTGGAAAAGAAATAAATGGTGAAATTATGTCTACTCATGGAAATAAAGGCCATATTAGGGCAGTTTTTGAAAAAGGATTGCCAGGGCAAGCAATAAATGATGAGGTAAAACTTTCTTAAAATGGAAATAAAATTATTGGTTGTAGGTGGAGAAATGAAACCCGGTCCAACACTTAGTCAGAAAATTGGTCCATTGGGTTTAAATATGGGTAAATTGATTGGTGATGTGAATAAAGCTACCGCAGAATTTAAAGGTATGAAAGTTCCAATAATTATAGATATTAATACTAAAACCAAAGATATTAGCGTTAAAACATTAATTCCTTCAACATCTGAATTATTAAAAAAAGAAATAAATTCTTCTATGGGTTCGGGTAGACCAAATAAATTAAAGATTGGAAATGCTCCAATTGAATTAGTCATTAAAGTAGCAAAGAAAAAACAAGAAGATATGTTCGTAAATGATTTAAAAGCAGCAGTTATTTCAACATTGGGAACATGCCACAGTATTGGATTGGTTGTTGAAAGTAAAGAACCAAAAGAATTAATTGAAGATGTTAAGGCGGGAAAATATGATCAAGAAATTTCACAAGGAAATGAAGAAGCATCACAAGAAAAATTGGACCAATTAGCAAAAGATTTTGAAAAAGTAAAGAAAGTCCAAGATGCATTTATTAAAGATTTAGAGAAAGTAGCAGAAGAAAAAGCCGCAGCAAAAGCAGTTACTGCTGCTGCAAAACCAGAAGCAGGAAAAACTGCGGTAGCTCCAGCAGCAGCCGCGGCAGCACCGGCAAAGAAAAAATAGTTTAATTTAGAAACATAACTTTTAATAATAAACAATTATTAACCCTAACAAGGGGTTGTGGGGTAACCTGGTTAGCCTTCGAGGTTTGGGACCTTGCGATCCCGGTTCAAATCCGGGCAGCCCCATTTATTATGGCAAGGATTTGAACTTGGTTCACGTCGAAAATATATATTTTCGGCGCCAAAAAAATTGCAAAGCAATTTTTTTGGGAATCTTGACAGCCATATTATATTTCAAATAAAATAAAAAAATAAAAAAATAAAATGGTAAGAACAAAAATAGTAAAATCTACAGGAAGATTTGGTCCGAGATATGGTGATAGAGTAAAGAGAGTAACATTGCAGGTGGAAAATAGACAAAATAAAAAACAAAAATGTCCATATTGTAAAAAATTAGGTGTTAAAAGATTATCTAAGGGACTTTGGAAATGTGACAAATGTTCCAAAAAATTTACTTTTGGAGCGTATAGTATTAACGAGAAATAAAAATAAATAACTCAAAATAATTTCCTTTGAGATTAAATATTAAATAATTAAATTAATAAAAAATAAAAATGACAATATACAAATGCTTTTTTTGTGGAAAACAGATTCCAGCAAAAACAACAAAAGGAAAAATTGTTTGTTCTAATTGTAATTCAAGAGTATTTTTTAAACCTAGAACAGCAATAAAAAAAGTTAAAGCAGTTTAAAATAATAATTCCTTTAAATTTTTTAAATAATCAAAATGGAAAAAAAAGACAATCAAATTAATTCTGAATTAAATGGGGTTACATTAGAAGAACTCCAAATGATTGAGCAAGGATTGCAGAATTTATCAATGCAAAAACAAGTTTTTCAAATGGAATTAATAGAAACAACAAATGCATTAGAAGAATTAAAAAAATTAAAAGTCAAAGATGAAATTTTTAAGATTGTTGGAACATTGATGATTAAATCTAATAAAGAAGATATGGAAAAAGAATTAACAAGAAAAAAAGACCTACTAAATTTGAGAATTACTTCTATAGAGAAACAAGAAGAATCTTTAAAAGAAAAATTAATTGACGCTAGAGAAGATGTTTTGAAAAAATTTAAGAAACATTAAGCAATTTTTTTGACACAAAAAATTTATAAACAGAAAGATAATCATTTTCATATAAAACATAAAAAAAGGTATTAAAATGTCATTTATAAAAAAAATATTTGGTGGCGAAGAAACTTCTACACAAAGCCCAGAATATATTGAAGTAGATGTTGGTAGAGAAGCTCCAAAAAAATCCAAAGTTGTTTTGAGACCATTTGTCTTAAAAACATTTGATGACATCAACGGAATTTTAGAAATCTTAAGAGAAGGATATACAATTGCAGTTATAGATATAAGACCTTTGAAAACAAAAGATATTGTTGAATTGAAAAGAGCGATATCTAAGCTTAAGAAAACAGTTGATGCATTAGAAGGAACAGTAGCAGGATTTGGAGAAAACGTGGTTGTAGCATCACCTTCATTCGTAGAAGTATATAAGGGCTCAGGGGCGCAGATGCCTAGAACAGAAGTAGCTTAAACACTTAAGCAAATAATCGAATGAAATCATTGTTTATTCCAGCTAAATGTAAATTTCTTCTTTTTTTTAATTCTATTAATTTTTCTTTATTACCTAAGAATATTGGGTTAATTTCAACAATTCAGTTTGTAGATCATCTGCCAAAACTTAAAGAAGTTTTAGAAGATAAAGGAAAAAAGGTGTTTGTTTATTCAAATCCATTGATTTTGGGATGTAATGCTCTAGCTGCTGAAAAAATTCAGAGTAAAGTAGATGCTTTTTTATTTCTTAATTCTGGGGATTTTCATGTTTTGCATACTTCAAATAAGATAACTAAACCAATTTTTCAATTTAATCCAATAAATAAAGAATTTAAAGAGTTTGATAGGTCAAAAACTGAAAAGACCAAAATAAAAGAATCTATTTTGGAAAAGAAATTTATTTTATCAAAAAAGATTGGAATTTTAATAACTGTAAAACCAGGGCAAAATAATATTAAAGAAGCATTAAAAATTAAAAAACAAATTCTTTTATCTAAAAAATTTAAAAATAAAGAAATTTTTATGTTTGTGTTTAATAATCTAGATTTAAATCAATTTGAAAATTTTCCGGATATTCCAATATATATCAACACTGCATGTCCTGGAATAATGTTAGATTCAGAAAAAATAATTAATCTCAATCAAGTTAAAAGAATTTTGAATAAAGAGAAATAAAAAAGAAAAAAATTTAATTTTATTTAGTTGATTATTTTTTCTTAGAACTATTCAATCCAATAATTCCACCAATAATTAGAAGTACAGATGGTAAAAGTCCAAATAAACTAATTGCAAAAAGGATAATAATTCCAGAAAATAACATTATCCATCCTCCTAATTTTGGTTTAGTTTTTACTAAAACAGAACTGATTATTGCAACAATTGAAAAAAGAATTGCAACAATTCCTAAGGCCGTTAAAGTTCCAGCATCATTTAAATTAAATGCTTCCCCAATTCCTCCAACGCCTAAAGCAAAAATTCCACCAAAAAAACCAAAAATTCCACCCATTAATCCTAAAATGAAACTTGTTGTTTGTTTTTCCATTTTTTATTTAATATTAAAAACGGCAGATTTTCCACCAATTAAATCAAATTTAAATATAAAATTTAATTTTTTAGAATTTAATGGGACTAAATAAGGCAATTCTCCTCTTTTTTTCATACCCGGGAGAATTTCTCCGTCTTTAAACCCTCTATCAAGAGCTATTAACCCATTAAAATCAAGATCATAATTATATCCTTCATCATCAGTAATCATTGTTTGAAATAAGGAGCTTACACTTTGAGTTTTATTTGAAAGAATATTTTCAATAGTTATGTCTACAAGAACGTACTGTTTATCTGGTTCTGCTTCTGCAATCAGATATTCATTATCCTGCTCATCAATTTTTGAAACAAATCTTACTGCATTAAGAGTTATCTGGAGCTCATCATCTGTTACCGCTTCTCCGATTTTAAAAATGGATATATTTGGTTGAATCGCAAGATCTTCTTGTGTATTAGTCATCATTTGTTGTTCAGTAGTTATAGTTTCTACTTTAGATGGGTTTGAATAATTTGTGTCACTTGTACAACCAGAAATAAATAAAAAAGAGATACATAAAGAGATTAATAGTATGAATGTTAATTCTTTTTTCATAATAATTATTAAATTCTGGTTTTTATAAATGTTACGCTTATGTTACTCTTATATTAAAATATTTAATACCCCCTTTTTGTATGAATAGAAAAGGGCTGAAAAAGAAAATATTTCTTAAGAAAGGCAAATTAAGAAAAGAAGTTCTTGAAAGATTGACTGAACCAAAAACCGCAACAGAATTAGCAAAAGAAATGAGTAAACATAGAAGTTCTATAAGTAGAGTTCTTTTAGAATTAGAGAAAAAAGGATTTATTAGATGTATAAATCCAGAAGATAAAAGTTTTAGACATTATGAAAGGATATAATTATTTTCTTCCTCTTCTCAAAACAATAATTTCATTTATTTCGATGGTTTTTTTATTTGGAGCATTTTATTACAGTCATTTAACTTATACAAATTCAATTCAATTAACATCTCCTTCTCTTTTAGCTTATATTAACAGTGATGAATCTGGAAATTTATCTGCTGGAAGAATTGCTTGGAATCAAGGGGAAGATATAACTCTCTGTATTCTAAATACTGGAGAATTAGAAACGGGGGATGTCCACGCGGGGGTTTATTCAGATTGGGCATTTTCAGACACATTTAATTTTGGTAATATTCCCCCTAAAGAATCCAGATGTGATCAAGGTTTTATAAAATCCGGGGAATGTTTAAATGGTGAAATTTGTAATTCTTTAAATGTTCCTTTGGGTAAATTAGACTTAACATTCAATATTTCTTGTCCAAATTGTATAGAAAAATCTTTTCAAAGAAATATAGGGGTGTGTATTTGGAAAGATATTGTAACAGAATGTAATTAATTTTCTTCCCTGCTCTAAACAGTCATATGCATAAATTAATTTCTGCACATAAATAAAAACAGGGTATAAAAAAATTATTTTAGTATGTTCAATAACTGAAGAAAGAAACCAGCGGTTATGAATAAGAAACCAATAGAGTTCCATAAATATCTCGGAGGAATAAATCCTTCTTTAACAACATGACTATTTAGTTTTATTTGCCATCTTGCTTTCTCATTTGGCGGATGGACTTTAAAGATGGGTCTCCAGCCATTCCACCAATATCTTTTTGTCCAATGCCCCGAATAATCTTTTTGATGCCATTTTCCAAAGAAGGATACTAAGAATAGGATAAAAGAACCAATAAAATTAAAAATTAATCCTAAAATTATTAAATCTATACACATTTTTCTTCACGCCCCGCGGATATTTCTTGATTCATTATTTTTATATGGGGGGAGTATATTAAAATCTTTCTCCCCTCAAAACAATAATCTTTTAAATCATAGAAATTTCATAAAATTGGCCGCGTAACTCAGTGGTAGAGTGCGAGTCTCATAAGCTCGAAGTCCCGAGTTCAATTCTCGGTGCGGCCATGCCCGGATGGCACAATGGTAATGCGTACGCCTGGAAAGCGTATTTCCGCAAGGATTTCCAAGTTCGATTCTTGGTCCGGGCGTAAATCCTATAGGATGTTAAATAAAGCAAAAAAATAAAAAAAATGAATGAAAAAAGTTCTTTCCATAATCCGAGAAGATTTGATATTTCAAATCTTAGTAATGAAAAAAAGAAATTTCCGGAAATTGTAGATGAAATCATTGATGAATCAAATATTATTTTAGAAATATTAGACGCAAGGTTTATAGATGAAACAAGAAATTTAGTTTTTGAAGAAAAAATAAAGCAAAAAGGAAAAAAAATTATTTATATTTTAAATAAGATTGATTTGATGAAAAAACACGAAATAATTCAATCAATGAATAAAATAAGAAAATTAAATCCTATTCCAATTTCTGCTAAAAATAAAACCGGTGTTAAAGAACTCAGAGAAAGAATAAAAATTGAAGTAAAAAAATTAAAAATTAATGAAAAAATTTTTGTAGGGGTTATTGGTTATCCAAATACCGGAAAATCTTCACTTATAAATTTATTATCTGGAACAGGAAAAACCGAAGTATCTAAAGAATCAGGATTTACAAAAGGAAAGAAAAAAGTTTATTTAACAAGAAATATCATTTTGATAGATTCCCCCGGAGTTTTTCCGGATAAAGAAAAAAGAGAAACAAAAGTAGAATATTTATCTAGACATATTGAGTTATGTTCTAAAGGGTATGATAATGTTGATAATCCCGAAGATGTTTTAGATTATTTAATGAAAAAATATCCTGGAAAATTTGAAAGATTTTATAATGTTAAAGTTAATGATTCTGAAGAATTAGTTGAAATAATTGGAAAAAGAAAAAATTTTCTAAAAAAAGGCGGGGAAGTTAATGGAGATAGAACCGCCAGATTTATTTTAAGAGAATTGCAAGAAGGAAAAATAATCTCAATGAAAAAAGAGATTGTTAAAAATAGATAAAAATAAATAATTAATAATCAAAGTAATTTTTCTTGTTTATTTAAATCTAAAATTGGGACGCCATATTCTCCGTCATATCCTGGTTTTACATTTATTTTCCCATTTCGATTTTTTAAAACATAATTTGCAATTTTTTCATCACTAACTCTCGCAATTTCTTTTATATCTGTGTTTAAAAGTATTTCATATTCTGTTCCAAATTTATTTATTAGGTTATCATAAACTGCCCAAACTTTTTTTGAGGACACAGAAGAATTTAAAATTAAACTAATTATCTCATGTAATGGAAGAATTGTTTTGAATGGAACCGCATTTTTTGGAATAAATCCCTCTGCTCTATCTGCTAATTTTTCTATACGATTTAAAACCCCCACGGTTAAATGTTTTTTACAAACAGGACAGATATCATGATAATCTTTTTTATTTTCTTTTGGAGAGCACGAAAATTTGCAATCTCTATGCCCGTCAAAATGATATTTGCCATAGCTAGGAGAAGTTTCTATAGTAAACTTTATTTTGTTTTCATTATTTTCTTTTCTTATTGCTTCAATTACATTTTTATAATTTAATTTTTTTAAATCAAAGATTGTTGTTTCTCTTCCAATTCTCCAAGGCCAAAAACTATGGCAATCTGAAAATGAAACAAGAGAATATTTATCCATACTCGAAATTCTCCAATTCATTTCTGGATCCGAAGACATTCCTGTTTCAAAAGCATGAATATTTTTCACCTGATCTTTAAATGCTTCATCCATTGAGTCATAACCGGTCATTGAACCAAATACCCCAAAATAGGGTGTCCAAGCATGGGCCGGAATTACCTCTATCTCTTTTGAAATTTTAGTCATGTTATAAACAAAATCTTCGCAAGAAATATTAAATATTGGTCTTCCATCATAATCTACTCTTCCTTTTGTTTTAAGATAATCTGTTATTTGTTCTGCAACCTCTAAATTTGGCGCTAAAACAATAAGATGAATTCTTCTGCCTTTTCCATTATAAGTATAAACTAAAGAAACTTCGGTTTGTGCAAGAAAATTAAAACCCGTTTTTGTTTTTAAAATTCCATCTTCTTCAGTTAATCCTTGTTTTAATTCTTTACTCCAAAGTGGATGAGTAAAATCGCCGGTTCCAATAAGATGAATTCCTTTTATTCTCGCCCATTTTTCTAAATTTTCTAAATTTAGATTTTTGCTTGTGGCTCGGCTATATTTAGAATGAATATGTAAATCTGAAAATATTTCCATGAAATAAGAAAAATTTCATTCTTTTTATAGTTTTTTAATAAAAGAATTATAGAATTTTATTTAGAATAATAAATAAAAATAGAATTAAAAATAATTAATTTCCTTTCTTTTCTTCTTTTTTCATAATTCTAGCAATATACCCTGCAATTTTATTGATATTCTTTTTTTCAGTATCAATCATTTTAGAGAGAATTTCTTGATTTTTATCAAAATCTCCACTAAATTTTTCAGGATACATAGCAACTAATTTTCTAGTGCTTCTTTTTATTGCTAATGATTTTACTCTTCCCATGGTGTATTATATTCCTCATAAAACTTAATAAAAGACGATTTTTAAAGTTTATTGTTTGGATTGTTTATGTATTTTTTTGTGTAAATTTTCTCATTTCTTATTCTTTTTCTTATCGTTCTTCTTTATTCTTAGTTGTTTTTGTTTATATCTCCCACGATTTTCAACATTTTTTATTTGTAAAATAACTTTTTTAGAGTTTTTATTTTTTGAATTAATGAGATATTCATCTAAAATTGTTTTGAAAAGCAATTCTCCTGTTTTAAAATGTTTTGCGCAAATCGCTTGTTTTAATAATCTTAAATCCACGGCCATATCTTCTACTTTTCGCGATTCAAAACTTAATCCAAAATCAATAAAATAAACTCTTTCTTTTTCTTTTTTAGAATTATTTTTAAAATCATTAGACAGAATCATGTTGCTGGTAGTTAAATCTCCGTGAATAATGTTCAGTGAATGTAAAATTGAAATATTTTTTCCAATTTCTTTTGCAATTTCTTTTTGTTTTTTAATGCTATAACTGTCTAACGTTTCACTTAATCTTTCTCCTTCTAAATAATCCATAATAATTTCTTTTGAAAATTCATCTACTTTGTAAATTTTTGGAGAAATTTTAAATTCTGAAAGTTTAGTTAAAATTTTTGCTTCTTTTCGTGTTCTTAATTTTCTTAGGGTTTCATCTATTTTTTCATGCCGATAATTTTTTCTTATTCTAACTTTTTTTAATAAATTATTTTCTTTTATCAAAATTGCTTCTGCACCAATTCCAATAATCTTCCCTTCAGAATTAATACTTTTATTAGAAATATCTTCTGTTTTTTCCATTTTTATTGGTTTTTAATAACTTTTACCGAAGTAAAAATATTTTTTTGCAGAATTTCCGCAAACAACACATTTTACGTTTTTTAATTCTTTTTGATCTAATGGAGAATTTAAACTTTTAACCGATTCTGTCTTTTCTTTTATTTTATCCATGCATTTTTCATTTTCACACCAAGGAATATAAACAATTTTTTTATGTTCTATAGCTTTTTTAAAATCATCAAAGGTTTTTGCTTCGGTAATATTTTCTTTTAATAATTTTTCTGCTTTTGTATACAAATCTTTCTGCATTTTGTCTAAAATTATTTTTATTTCTTTTTGAATTGCAATAATTTTAACGATTTTCTTTTCATTATTATCCCTTCGAACTAAAATTACTTGTTTATTTTCTAAATCTTTTGGGCCAATTTCAATTCTTAATGGAATTCCTTTTAATTCCCATTCATGAAACTTCCAACCAGCAGAATAATCTTCTCTATCGTCTATAATTGGGGAAAATTCTTCTAATTTATTAAATATGTCCTTGCTTTTTTCTAAAATTTGTTTTTTAGAATTTTCAAAAAGAATAGGGACAATTACACATTTATTTGGTGCGAGCATTGGGGGAATTATTACTCCCTTATCATCTCCGTGCATTGCAAGCATTACACCTATCTCTCTAGTACTTATAGCAAATGTATTTTGATATACATAATCTTCTTTTCCGTTTTTATCTAAAAATTTGATGTTATATGCTTTAGAAAATATTTGTCCATCATGGTGAAAATCTGGTCCTTGAATTGCCCTTCCATTTGGTAAATAATGTTCACAACTGATGGTATATTCTGCTCCGGCAAATGTTTCTGCTTTAGATTTTTTACCAATTAATGAAGGAAGTGCAAGATAATCTTTTAATATCTCTTCATAAATATTAAGTATCTGTTCTTTTTCTGCTTCTGCTTCTTTTTTTGTTGCAAAAGCAGTATGCCCCTCATTCCATAAAAATTCTCTTGATCTTAAAAATGGAACAGGATGTTTAAATTCCCATCTTAAAACATTATTCCATTGATTTAATCTTAAAGGTAAATCTTTCCAAGAACGAATCCATTTAGAATAAGAATCATACATTATTGTCTCAGATGTTGGTCTGATTGCTAATCTTTCAGATAATTTTGTTTCTCCACTATGGGTTACCCAAGCAACTTCGGGGGAAAAACTTTCTAAATGTGTCGCTTCTTTTTTTAATAATGATTCTGGAATTAATAAAGGGAAATAAACATTTTTTATCCCAATTTTTTTAAATCTTTTATCACATTCTTCTTTAATTTTTTCCCAGACCGCATAAATTGTTGGCTTAAAGATAATACATCCGGAAACAAGACTATAATCGGCAACATCTCCCTTGATAATCATTTGCTGATACCACTCAGAAAAATCTTCATCTTTCTTTACAGTAATTCCCATTTCTTCTTTTTTCATTTCAGTTGACTTTTCTTTATTATTCATCTTTTTAAGAAGTTATTGCTCCTTTAAAACTTTTTCTTGTGGGTTTAGAAACTTTTAAATAAAACTAAAAACTATAAAAAATATGGTGATACTTGATCAAAAAGAAGAAATAAAAAATATACTGGACATTTTATATCAAACCAGAAATGCAATAAAACTAAAAGATATCGGACTTTTGAGAATTCTTTCGGATAGAACAATTCATGGTGCTTCAATTTACAAAGATGTTGATTCTGTTTCTCTTGCAGTAATAATCTATTCACTAAGTAAATTAACCGGGAGAACAGATTATTATGAGCAAAAATCTTTTGTTATATTTTTAAAAAATGTTTCAAGATATATAGAATTTGCCATAGAAAATATTAAACAAAAGAAATACTTAAAATTTCATAATAATTTAAGAAATATCACTCTTCAAATTGACAAAATAGACGGTAAATTAAAACAGTATGTTCAGGATGTTTTTAGAGAGGCCAGAATAAACAAAGCATCAAGATTATATGAGCACGGTTTATCTAGGGAAGAAACTGCAAATCTTTTAGGAATTACTATGTGGGAATTAAATGAATATGTCGGAAAAACAGGAATTGAAGATGTAAATTATAGTATTACTTTCTCTGAAAAAGAGAGATTGAATATAGCAAAAAAATTGTTCAAATAAATTTAAAAAATTAAATATTTCAAGATTAAATATTCAAAAATCTGAATTATTTAATTTATAATAAAAGCAAAAAACAGAAAGCAAAGAATAAAATGACTAAAACATTAATTTTTGATTCTAGTGCAATAATCACCTTTGCATTGAATGATCTAAACCCTGCAATGGAAAAATTGAAACAAAAATTTAATGGGGATTTTTTTATTAGTCAAGAAGTTGAAAAAGAAACGATTTTACGTTCTATAGGCATTCCAAGATTTATGCTTGAGGCATTAAAAATTAAAAAATTAATAAATCTGGGCATTTTAGAAAAATATAATGAAAATATAAAAAAAGAAACAGAAAGAATTTTAGATATTGCAAATCATACTTTTAAAGCAAGGGGGGAATGGATTACAATAATTCATAGTGGCGAAGCAAGCTGCATCGCAATTTATAATCTGATTAATGATGAAGATAAAGCATTAATTATTGATGAAAGAACAACTCGTTTGTTATGTGAATCTCCGGAGAATTTAAGAAATATTTTGGAAACAAAATTACATACCAAAGTAGAATCTGTGGTAGATAATTATAATTTTTTTAAGAATATAAATATTATACGTTCTTGTGAATTAATGTTTTTGGCATATGATTATGGATTTATTGACTTGCCCGCAAATCGTAAAGATTCAATAAAAGCATTAATGTATTCTGCAAAGTATAATGGGTGTTCAATTTCAAATAAAGAGATTCAAGAAGCAATGTTGTTGTAAAAATATTTAACATATTATCAAACTAGAATAAATCATTAAATTTAAATTTTAAAATGATTAACTTCATCAAAATCTTAAAAATATCAAAAATTTAAAGAAATGGAAAAAAAAATAAAAAAAGAGGGAGAAGTATTTTTTTATAAAAAATTAAAAGATAAAAAAGTTCAGTGTTTAACTTGCCCAAAAAATTGTTTAATTGCCGCAGGAAAATTTGGAGATTGTTTAGTAAGAAAAAATATTGAAGGAGATTTATATTCTACAGTTTATGGCAAGGCTTCTTCATTTGCTTTAGATCCAATAGAAAAAAAACCCCTATTTCATTTTTTACCTGGCGATAGAACATTTAGCTTTGGCACAAATGGTTGTAATTTTCATTGTTTAAACTGCCAAAATTGGGAAATTTCTCAAAATCCCTTAACAAAAAATCTTTTTAATTTTGCATACCCAAAAAAAATAATAGAACAAACTAAAATTTCCGCATCAAAAATAATAAGTTATACCTATAATGAACCAACAGTATTCTATGAATATGCTTTTGATACAATGAAATTAGCAAAAAAAGAAGGAATAAAAAATGTTATTGTTAGTAATGGTTTTATAAATAAAGAACCAGCTAAAAGATGGTCTAAATTTATTGACGGGGCAAATATTGATTTTAAGGGGGGCAAAAAGTTTTATAATAAAATTTGCTCTGGTAAATTAGAGCCGGTTTTAGAAGCAATAGAATTATATCATAAACATAAAATTTGGTTAGAAATTGCTTATTTGATTATTCCCGGATATAATGATAAAGAAAAAGATATCTTGGAATTAACTAATTTTATTAAGTCTGTAGATGAAGATATCCCTCTTCATTTAAACCGGTTTTATCCAAACTATAAAATGTTAGATATTCCCCCTACAAATGAATCATCTTTGTTAAATGCAAGAAAAATTGCATTAAAGAGGGGATTAAATTATGTTTACGTTGGCAATATCCATAATCAGGCATTATCAACAACCTTTTGTCCAAATTGCAAAAAACCATTAATTATACGAGATGGATTTTTATTGATAAAAAATTCTTTGATTAATGGACGATGTTCAGAATGTAATCAAAAAATTCCGGGAATTTGGAAATAAATCTTGTTTTTTAAATTATTTTCTTTTTTTAAATAAAGAAAATAAAAATAAAATTAATCCTAAAATAAGAACTGCTGCAGCAACAAGATTTATCCAAAGATTTTCATTTATTGCTCCGATTACTGAATCTAATAAATAAAATCCGGTTAATGAAAAACTTTGTTTTGTTACCAAAGCATAATTGCTAAAATGTTGAATATTTGTTTCTATAATTTTTTCTTGTTGATTTTCATTTGAATCTAAAAATATCCATTTCTCATTATCTAAATCATAAAATGCTATATAAACTCCATTCTTTATTTCATTATAGTCATATGCAAAACCTACTGTTGCATCAGGAATAAATTCTAATCCATTTGGAATAAATTCATATTGTCGAATCATTATGTATCCATAAGGTAATTTTTTTGAAATTTCTCCATTTTCTATTATTACCCAATCTCTAACATTCTTAATTGGAAGATTTTCCATGAATGCTTTTGTTCCTTCTTTTAATTTTAAAAATGCAAGTTTATCTTTTGAATAAATAATTATTTCTTCATTACCAATATCAGAAGAAATAACTGTTTGTGCTGGGGGGGTTATTAAAGAATTGCAATCTGTTGCACAATTTGTTTCGGTTTCTCCGGATTCGCAAATCTTATTTCCACAAACAGGAACATAACTGCTGTCACCAGAACTTCCAGAACTACCGCCACCGCCGCCACTGGTTGTTGTTCCATAAATGGTTATTGTTAAATCATAGACATCATTATTCCAGTTGGAACATTCATTTTCTGAAATGACTTTTAATTCAAAGGACCGAGTAGTTGTTGTCCTTATATCTTCATTTAAATGATATGAACAAGATAAAGTTGTAACGTCTCCCACATTTATTGTTGTAGGAACAGAACACGCAATCCCATTGAAATAGACTCTTACATCTTCTGCATTAGATGAAATAATTCCATTTAATGTTCTGTTATTGTTTGTAACATTAACTAAAAATACAACATCTTCTCCATCATACATTCTGCTATCAGTAATTTCTGCATTTATAATTTGTAAATCTGAACCAGAAATATTGAAGGTGTCATAGTTATTTATTGGTGTAGAAAATTCTCCAATTTCATTTTGATAATTTGTAGTTACACTAAGATTATATTCTCCACACCATGAATTGTTAAAATTATAATCAATTGTTTCTTCATCTCCAATATTTAAATCAAATGGAGAGCCAGAATAACTTATTGACGCAATTGAATTAAAAAATGAACTAATATTTAATGCTCTTCCGGTGCCAATATTTTCATATTTAATAGGATATTCTTGATAATTTGTAGAAGCATTAATCAAATTCCAATCTGCAAGAGTTACAATTAGTTGAGGGGATAATTCTTCATCAGAGTAAGGATAAATTTCAATTTCTTTTTCAACAGTACAATTTTGCGTACTGGTCATTGGAATGATTACATTGACAGTATACACCCCGCCAACAGAAGAATTTAAAGACCAAATTGCTTGACCATAATCTTCGGTAAGTTGAACAGTTTGGGGATTATCTCCTGAAAATAAAACTAAGTTCGAATAGTCTAACCAAACACTTTGCCCGATAACTTCCCCAAAAATATCTGTAAATCTTAAATTAAATAATTCTCCTTCGTTTAAATCATTTGGAGAGTAAGTTAAAGCAAAATAATTATTATCACAAGGAATTGCTTGTGCAGTAACAATTGTTTCAAATAATAAAGCAGAGACTAATAAAATTATTCCCAAAATAATTTGTTTTTGTGTTTTCATTTTGTTTAAATTTTATTTATTTTTAGTATTTAATTAATTGTGATCTGTTTAGACGATAAATATTCTTTATTTCCCGCATATGAATAAATTGTTTCAATACCATAATCAATTCCTTTAACAGGCCATCTTTTAACGGTTGTTTGTGCGGGGGACAGATTCATGTATATTACTTTTGAAGAATCTATAAATAATCCATCGGTTGAATTTAATTCTAGTTTTAAGTCATAAAATTGTTCATCATTCCATTTATTAACAATTAATAATGAAGCATTAAAATATTCTCCCAAGGTATAATTTGTTTTTGTTGTTCTTGGATAAAATTCACTACATTCAATAACATCGCAAACCTTCCAAACTCTAATATTAAGAGATTTTTGATTATCTAATAAATTTGTTTCTCCTTCTAATGGGACTGCATTTATGGTTATTGTTCTCCATAAATCATTTTTGGCATTCCAAATAAATTCAATTTGTCTTGTTTCATGAACAGTTTCATTTGCAAACATCCCGGATAAAATTTGCCAAGCAATAATTTCTCCATTATCTTCTAATGTGACATTTATATTTTCTGGAACATTTCCATCATTTCTTATATATGCAAATACTGAAACTACGTCGTCTAAATAAACCGTACTATTACTTTTGTTATAAGTTATGTTAATTACATTTGAATCATGAATTATTGGCGTGATATTTAAATAATGCTCTGTTGAACTTCCGGTATAATTTTCGGTTCCATCAAATAGTGCTTCTGCCCTATACAATCCCGGAACAGTATAGTTGTATAAGATAGTATACGGTGAAACACCTTCTGAAGAATAAATTAAATTGTTTGAAGGATTATAAATATTAATTCTTGCATTAACAATATTTGGAATTGAAAATAAATTTATTATTGCTGTATGATTAATTACATTTCCTTCAATTCTGGTAATATTTGAATCTAAACCATCTAATAATAAGATAATTGAAGAGTTTGCTCGATTAATTGTTAAATCTTGTTCAACAGATCCAGAAGTATAGTTTTCTGATTCTGAAACATTACAAATATAGGTATAGATGCCCCCCGCTAAAATATTTATATCTGGATTTGAAACGATCTGAGTAGTATTTGTCCATCCGGCGAGCATTCTATAAAATTCTAAAATAGAATCAATTTCATTTGTGTTTACAATATTACAAATGGCTGTTGTTTCTGTTCCGTAAATCACATTGGTGCTTGGAAGGATTATTATTTCCAAATTTGGAGAACTCTTATTTATAACTACTTGCCGGGTTATATTTGCTGGATAGTGTGTTGCATTTCCGGAACTGTTTGCATAATAAGTATAAATTCCCGCACTTAATGTTGAAATATCTTCGGCAAAATTATAATTTTCTCCAATTAAAATTCCATTTCTATAGAGTGTGACATTATTGAATAAGGATATTGCTGTTGCATTTATTGGATTATTAAGATATTCTACGCTTAAATCGTTTTCAATTCCATTTAAGAATAATTGAATAATTCCTGGTTCTTTAGGGAGAATAGTCAAAATATTGTTTTCTGAATCAGAAGTATAATTTTGATTTCCACTGGTATTACAGATATAATTATAATTCCCCATAGGAAGGGTAGTTGTGTCTTCAACATAATTATTTTCAGAATTAATTAAGATATTATCTCGATATAAATTTATAATTACTTCTGAATTGTCTGCTGAACAAGAAATATTGGATTGCATTCCATCATAAATTGTCCAATTTGGAGTTGCAATTAAAGTTAATTGTGTCAAAGCTTGTTCTATTGTTAATATTCTTGTAATTGTTTCTGCGGTATAATTTTGATTTCCACTAGTATTATAAATATAAGTATAAACTCCTGCAGAAAGTTCATTAATATTTGGATTTGAAATAAGATTTCCATTTTGATATAAATTAAATGTAATAATTTGTCCAACTAGATCATTCCAACCACTAGCATTTGTAGTTATGGGATAAGTAAATGTTTGGTCTGCTTCAAGATTATTTATTGCTAAATGCATTTCACTTAATGGACTTGCCGGCAAAATTAAATAGGCTTCTGTATCTTCTGCAGAACCATAATTTTGTGTTTCACTTGCATTACATACATAATTATATATTCCTGCTCCGAGCAAGATATTTTGATTATTTTCTGTAGCTGTTACATCTAAATTATCTCTAAATAATCTTGCATTTGTTTCTGGATTATCACAACTACAGGATGCATTTGTTTGTGTTCCGTATATAATTGGTGAAGCAGGATTAATTTCTAAAGTACAAGTTGATGTTTGTTGAATGATAGTATAACTTAAATCTCCTGTAGAATTAAAATTGTCGCTTGGATCAGAAGCAGACCAAGAATAAGTGTAAATTCCGGCAGCTAATTCATTAAAGGTGTATTCACAAATTGTAGACATTGAGGGTATGTTTGGTGTGCAAATTGGAGTATAATTTTGTCCTTCAAATATAAACTGAATTTCTTCTACTTGAACATTGTCTGTCCAATTAATACTAAATGTGTATGGGTCGTTTCCATAAAATACAGGACTTGTAGGATTTACATTTTCATCATAATAATATGGTGCTTCTAAATCTAAAAGTTCAAATCTAACCATTCTTTGTCTTTCATTATTTGTTAAATCATAATCTGTATATCCTAAGATGGTTGTATTAATAATTAAATTATAATCCCCAGAAAATTCAGAAATTTCAAATTCATTTAAAATTAAATCAGCATAATAAAATAAATTTACTCCAAAATTACTATCTTCTCCTAAATAAATTGTATTTGTAGAATTTTGAAGATAAAATGTTGTATTTATATTTTCAAGTTGAGTTCCAAGATTATTTATTCTTGCTCTCACAGAATAATTATTATTATAATATAATATTGCCGGATCATCTAAAATAATTGTTCCATTTTCAAAACTTACTCTGATTCCATTAATTGTACTTGTGTAAGTATCATCGATTGCAATATCACGCAAAACAATTTCAAAATTCCATTCTTCACTTATTCCAATTAATCCTTCACTATCTTGACATTCCATTCTCCACGAATGATTTCCTAAAGAGATTCCATCAATATTAATAGAATTTAAATTACCATTTGTTGCAGAGATTGTTTGATTTAAATTTTCATCTAGGTATAAATTACAATTCAAATTTATATCATAATCGTCAAGAACCATAAAATTAAATTCAATTTGTTGTGGATTATCAAAAACAGTATTATTGATTGGGGATATTAAAACAACATTTGGCGCAGTATTTAGTGCAATGACGGTTATGAAATGTGTTTCATAACTTGAACTATAGTTTTGATTTTCTGGATAGATTGCTGTAATATTATAAACTCCCGTAGTAAATGATAAAACATTAGAATAAGGAGAAATTCCATCATATATGCTAATTCCATTATTATATATTTCTATATTTCCATTTGTTGGATTAATTAACTCTGCAAATATTGGGACAAAATCAAATTCATTTGCAGTAATATTTCCGTCGGTATTATTTAATAAAAGATTTATTTCTGAATTATCTCTATTTACAATTAATGTTTCTGTATCTTCTGCAGAACCATAATTTTGTGTTTCACTTGCATTACATACATAATTATATATTCCTGCTCCGAGCAAGATATTTTGATTATTTTCTGTAGCTGTTACATCTAAATTATCTCTAAATAATCTTGCATTTGTTTCTGGATTATCACAACTACAGGATGCATTTGTTTGTGTTCCGTATATAATTGGTGAAGCAGGATTAATTTCTAAAGTACAAGTTGATGTTTGTTGAATGATAGTATAATTTTCTCTATCCATTGCAGCAGTATAATTTTGACTTCTTCTGGTATAACATTGAAATTCATGAAATCCGGTCGACATTAAAATAGGGGCGTTATTTGTAATTCTTTCTCCGTCCATGGTAAAAACAGTTGCAGATTCGGGATTTGTGCAAACACATGTTGGAGTTACAAAAGTCCCATAAATACTAGGAGAAATTGGATTGAACGAAATCTCGCAAGTACTTGTTGCTCTTTCTATTGTTAATATTCTTGTAATTGTTTCTGCAGTATAATTTTGTGATTGCGAATAATTGTATGTATAATTATATACCCCTGCCCCTAAAATATTTATCTCTGAAACAGGGCTTCCAGAATTAATTAAAATTCCGTCTCTATATAATCTTGCATTATTAATTCCTTGTGTTGTTTCTACCCAACCAGTGGAATTACTTTGTGTTCCATAAATTAAATTTAGATTATTTTCAATTCCATTTAATGCTAAATGTATGTTTGGATTTGCTCTATTAATAATATATGTTTCATTTTCTTCGGCAAAAGCAAAATTTGTTGTTTGTTGAGTATAACACCAATAATTATGTGTTCCCACAGGTAAGATAACTCCTTGATTATTTTCAGTAGTAGTTACTATAATTCCATTTCTTCTTAATATTGTGTTTGTTTCGGTTATTGTTCCAATATTGCTTAAACAATTACATGATACTGTTGTTTCAATCCCATATACATTTGGGGAAGTTGGAATGATTGTTAATGTGCATGTTGTTGGGATTAAGATATTATTAACTGTAAGGTTCCAAGTTTTAACAGCTGTTCCGCCTTTTCCATCCGAGACAATAACATATATTAAATGGTTTCCTGAAGAAAAATAATCTAAATTATAATTATACCCCCTATTCGTTCCAACTTGAATATTATCTACCTTCCATATATAATTTAAAGAATCTCCATCAATATCTGAAGCAGTGACTGAAAAACTTAATAATGAGTTTTCATTTGCCGAAGGATTTTGATTTGTTGGAATCCAAGAATCAATTGTTGGATTATGATTAAATCCATTAAATATTACTGTCACAATATTTGAATTTGTTATTTTTCCTGCGCTATCTTTTGCAATTAATGTATAATCATATTCTCCTGCAAGAGTTTTTGTTATTGTTTTTGTTAAAGAACAAACTCTTGTAGAACAAGACATAGTATAAATTAAATTTCCGTCTTCATATAATTTTAATTCTGTTAATCTTATATCATCTGAAACAGAAGCAATAATTGTGGTTGTAGTATTTGCAGGATTTGGTGTAGCATCAAAATAAGTTATAACTGGTGGGAAGTCTGTTTTTTCATTTGTTTGTGCAAGCATATTCACTCCAACATCTTGAAGAACAATATTTGAAGAAATTAAAAATAAAGATAATAAGGTAAACAAAGAGATAAAACTGAATAAAACTTTTCCAATTTTATTTTTTTCCTGATTATTTTTTTGATTTTTGTTGTTTATCATTTTATTTTTAATATTTTATATTTTTAAAATTTTATAGACCCGCCAAATTTAATTGCACTTTTTAAGTTATTTTGATTGTCTCGAGGATGGATATATCCAAGCTTAAATGACGGTGAAAATTCTTTTTTTGGTAATCCAAAACTAGCTCCAAGATAATCTGTTCCTACTTTTGCACCAATAAAATATTCTTCATTAGCATAAATTCCTTCTACAGAAAATACAGGTGAATTTTCTCCAAGTTTTTGATATTTTATTAAAAATCCATAATTTTCTCCTTTTAATCCTAAACCTTGCATAAGTTCTATCTTTGACATTTCCAAAGCATGTTCTTTTTGTTTTTCGCTTAAAATATCACCTCCTTCAATATTTTTAACTTGTTGATTATAATTTTTAATTATACTTTGAGTATAATCTCCTTTTTCTGAATTTTTATTTTTTCCTTTTCCATTATCCATAAATAAATAACCTTCAATTCCAAGATTGTTTTTATCTCCTTCAATTCCCAATCCCCCAACAAATTGTTTATCTAATTTTGAATTATAAAATTGTCCGCCAAATCCAATTCCACCATTAAATGTTTTTTCTATCGAATTATATCCAATAGATGTAAGAAGATTTTTATTTTTAGATAAAATTGTTTCAAGAGAATAACCTATCTTAATACCGCTTGTTTTTTGAATAGATGAATCAGCATATTGTGAATAAGTTTGGGATGTTGAATTAATTGGAATTATCGTGTTTCCATTTGGATCATCATTTATATTCACAATCGTTGTTCCGGTTGTTTTATTTTCAGTATCAATTGAAAGATAATTTCTTGTTTTGTTGTCTATAATTTGGTATTTTATATTTAATCCATTTAAAAATTGATTAATTTGTTTTTTTAAATTTAAAGAAAAATTTTGATATAACACATTATTATTTATTTCATTTTCTGTTTGGGTGTTTGTTTCACTTCTCAAATCAGTGTTTATAGTTATGGGTATTCCATTATCTTCTATTCTTGAAGAGTCTAAAATGGTTTCAATATCTTTTGTTTTTTGTACTAATTTTTCAGAGTATATATTTTTTGAATTTCCATAACCCCAAGCAATTTCTAAATTTTCTTCTTTAAAATTTTTAACATATCCAAAACCGAAGTGATTATTAATTCCATCTATTTTTGTTTCAAGACTATCTAAAGAGTAGTTATCACTTCTTGATATTCCATCTTCTCTTTCCTGAGTTGTTTGAGCATAATTTTCATTTTGAATTTCTTTTTTATCATTTTCAGAATTAAAATCACAAGAAACAGGGATGATATGATTGTCCAATCCAATATATGTCCCGGCACCAATTTGAAAATCAGAATGATTTTTTTTGAACATATCTAATCCTAAATTTAACATCAATCCATATTCAAATGGTTTATTCATAAATTTTGAATTATTTTGAAATGCTCCCAAAGTAGAAATTTTATTTTTTCCTTCTGAATCGCTCCCTTCGGAAATGAGATTGATATAATTCTTAAAACAGCTTTTTAAGGCGTTAGCAATTGTTTTCTTTTCAAATTCATTCAATTCATCAAATTCATTTTCTTTATCTTCTTTAGATAAGGATAAATCCTTTGTCGAATATGAAAGGGTAATTGGTTTTGGATAAACAACTCCCTCGCCAAGATTAATTTTTTCTTTTATTTGAGGTTTGGTTTCAGAATTTAAATCAGTTATATCTTTATTAGGAACAACATAAAGTGTTTCTAATTCTTCTCCTTTAACATTAGAGGTATCTTTTTGTTCAGAATATGTAATTATTTCGTTTTCTGGGATTGTTGCATTTAATTTAATCGGTTGTGTAAAATAGAATGTTGATGCGGCTAATAGAGTACTCAAAGTTCTTCCAACTTTATTGTATATTTTCATCATTTTCCCTTTTGCCTTTTGCTTTACCTACAACCGAGATAACTAATTCGGTATTAAAAGAAATAATTATTCGGTTTATAAACCTTTTTATAAAAGTATCCTCAATAAACATAAGTTTTATAAAATATATATTCCAATATATATTATGAAGTGTACATTTTATTATTGCATTTTCTTAATTTTTTTTCTTTCCTTTATTGCTAATTTTGTTTCTTCTGAAATTTTGATAAATGAAATAATGTATAATAATGAATCAAACAGTTCAGGAGATTGGGTTGAATTATATAACCCCCAAGAAGATACAATTAATATTACTAATTGGTATATTAAAGATTTAGCAGGAAATATTAAAAATATTTCTTCTATAATTTTAGGAAAAAATTTTAATATCATATATTTTTCAAATAGATTAAACAATAGTGGAGATACAATTTATCTTTATAACCCAAATAACAGTCTTATAGATGAAATAACTTATGATAATGTTGATGCTGGTTTTTCTTATTCTCGATGTCCGGATGGCGGTTTTTCTTTTGTTCAATCATTTCCCACCCCCGGTTTTGAAAATAATTGTTCATTAAGTAATCAAGAGAATGAAACTAATGAAACCACTTCTTCGATAATAAATATTAAGGAATATCCCTTCGAGGTATATAATAATGGAACCGAATTTGAGGTGGTGGTTGAGATAATTAATTTTTCAAATGGATATTATGATTTAAAATTGCTTGTTCAAGATATAAATGGAAAAAACATCGGAGAAGTGTATAATCCATTGTTAGAAGATTGGCATTCTCCAAATTATTACAACGAAGAAGTTTTAATAAACGCCCCTAATTTTATTTATTCCTTTAGGATTAAAATTAATTCAGATTATGTTGGGAAAGTATTTTTCTCGTCTAAAATAAGAAAAACAAATATTACAAACAGTTTATACGAAACGCCGCAGTTTTCATTGATTGTTTTAAATGGTACGATAAATCAAGAAGAGGAAAATATTTCCGAAGAATCTTTTTTAGAATTTTTAGATTATCCAAAAAACCCAAATTTTGGAGATAAATTGGACATCTCTTTTCATGTTTATAAAGGGGATACAAACAAATATGCGGTTTATATTTATGCTATAGATGATGAATCAAATAAGGTTAGTGAGAAAATAACTGTTCATGCAGGAAATTCTTCTTCTCTGTCTAAATTTAAAGATTATTATTTTGATATTAATTTAGAATTAAATTGTTTAAATGATTCAGGATATTATTATCTCATCTTAGAAGGATTAGATCAGAATGAAAATCAAAAAATTGAAATAGAAAAATGTGAATCCTTCGAAGAAATTTCTAATCAAAAAGAAGAGTATATTATAGAACCCCCGGAGTCCATATTATTGGGGGAAAAGATAATTTCTAAAATTAAGATTATAAATCACGAAAATTTGGAAAAAAGTTTTCAGGTATGGAGTTATATTTACCGTTCTTCAAAATGTTATTCTTGTATTCTTGAAAGAGAGGAGAATATGCAAGAAATTCTTTTAGAACCAAATTCAGAGAACGAAATTATTTTAGATAATCAAGTAAATGAAGCAGAATCTGGAGAATATAATTTAAAAATAAAAATATTAAAAGAAGGATTAAAAACACCCAAAGAGTTTACATATTCAATTTATTTAGAAAAACCAGAAGAAAATATAACTTTAAGTTTATTAGAATCTAATCTTCTTTCTGACGAGATTAAAGAAAAATCTCCCAAATTATCTTTTTCGGAAATTCTTTCAATTAAATCTTTATTACTTAATACTCTCCCTTACCTATTTTCTACTTTTGCTATGCTTTTTTGTATTTATTTAATAATCAAAAAGATGTAACCAAAATATTATTAATTACTCTGGAGGATATAAAAAATATTTAAAAAAAGATTTAAAAGGAAGGATTATTTCTTATAAAAATGGAAAAGAAAGAAATTAAAGAAAAAATATCTAAGGGATGGGTAAAGGCAAGTATTATTTTTGAGATTATTGGAAGACCAAAAGAGCATATTATTGAAGCATTAAATAAATTAGTAGACTTTTTAAAACAAGACAAAAAATTAATTTTACTTTCTGAAAAAATAAATGAAGCAATACCTGTTGAAGATAAAGAATTATTTTCTTCATTTTTAGAAATTGAAGTACTTCTCGAAAGTCCAACAAAAGCAATGGAATTTGTTTATGATTATATGCCTTCTTCAATTGAAATAATTGAACCAACGTCTTTTAGTTTTAAATTGAATGATTTAAACAATCTTTTAAATGATTCTGCATCAAAATTACACAGATATGACGCTTTATTGAAGCAAGCAAATATGGAAAAACAAATAATCTTTAATAAACTGAAAGAAGTTCAAGAAAAATTAAAAGATAAATAGAAATAAAATTTATTTTATTTGTTCATTATTTTCTTGAGGATTAACTGTCGTTTTTGGTTTTTTAAATGCGGACGAATATCTTTTTTCTGCTTCTTTCATAAATTCATTCATTTCTTTTTTTGGTTTTTTTCTAAAAACAAAAAATAATCCAACAAGTAGCAAAAGCAAAATAAAAAAGATAACAAAACCAATAACTGAATTATTTTTTACATTACTTTCGCATGTTCCAATACAGCATATAGAAACATCAGAAGAAATTTCGATTTTCCCATTACACTTTTCTTCACTTCCACATTCTTTTCCATTTAATTGTGCACAAGTTTTATCTTCTTCTTGTAATTGAACATTTAAGATTATTGGAAGATTTATCTCCACTTTTTGCTCATGAATATACCCTTTTACAACAAATTCTCCAGTATATGTTTTTGAAGAAATTGATTGTGAAGCATCAAAAATTAATTTAATTTCTTTTTCTGCCCTCGCACCAAGTTTTGAGATTGAAGAAGGAGTTATTTCTATTTGTAATGAAATTAATGAAGAAGAAGGAATGATTTCAATATTTTCTATCTCCTCATCAAAATTATTTTTTAGTTTAATGACTATTTCTTTTGTAACATCATCTGTTAAATTTTCGGAGATATTTTTAATATTAAAATAAAAGTTTTTATCAACTAAATCTACATCAATTTCAGAGTAATTGATATTTTGTTGAGAAGAATTAATTTCCCCTTCAAATTCTTCAGAAGAATAATTCAAACTTTCAATGTTTGTGTTTTCATTAGAAAATTCTGTTTGAATTAAGATTGGCAAATAAATTGTTTTTTGATTATCTAAAAATGAGATAATTGTATTTTCCTTTATGACCTTTTCATCTTTTGTTCCAATAAATGGAAGATTAATTTTAATGTTTTTTGTTTCCTTTGAAGAAAGATTATATTCTGTTGTTTTGTTTAAAAAAGAAAGAAGAATGGTTCTATTTAAAAGACCATTATTTTTTATTGAAAATTCTATACTTTCCTGACTTTTTGTAAAAATTATTCCTGGATAAAAAGAAATAATTGGTTCTATTTCATCTTTTGTAAAAGCAAAAAATAAAATTCTTTCTTTAGTTAAAATAGGAGTATTGTAGAATTTTTTTCTTAAATATTCTTTTGCATTTTTATTTTCTTGAGAATATAAATTATTTTGATTTTCTTTTAATGAATTAATCAAAAGAGCAGTAGCAAGAACATCTTCTTTGTAGTATATATTGCTTTCAGGGATCCAACCATCGATTGATTGAGAAAGCATTACCTTTTCAATCAAAGAAAGGTTATTACTTATTAACCCAAGAATTAATTTTTGTTGATTATTCATCTCTTCTTGTTTTGAATATAACCATCTATTTGTTTCTTCTTTAAGTTTGTTTTCTTGTTTTAAGAAAATTTCCGCATAAAGTGTGCTCAAAATATTGCATTCTTCATTGGAATAATTTCCCCAGCAAAGATTGTTTTCTAAATTTAGAATATTTTTATAAATCTCTCCAATATTTTCTTGTTTTAAATAAAATGTTTTAATTGCACTGTTAAAAAAATTATTCAATACTATTTTTTGATTATCACTACAGTACACCTCAATGGCGATGTTGGTCTCATTGATATACTCGTTCAAATTTAAGAATTGTTGATTTGAATTTAATGAAACATTTTTTTTATTTATACTTAAATTGCATAAAGAATAATTCTCTGGGATAATTAATTTCCATTCCCCATTAATTAAATTTATTGATTGATTTAATTTTTTATAAACTTCTGTTTTTGTTTCTGGAAAAGATATTCCTGTTAATGATAAAAACTCTGTTTTGCATTCTGAAGATAAGCAATTTTCTTTTCTCTTTAGATATTCCCCATATAATTTTTCATGAAATTCTAGATCATAATCAAAAATTTTTCCTAAAAAAATTAATTGTTCTAAAGAAACCGAATCTAAATTTGAATAAACCTCTTCTTTGATATAATTATAAAAATTTTCTATGGGTTCTTTTACTAAAATATCTTTTTGAAATGTTTTTAAATTTCCCGAGCAGTAAGTTTTAATTCGTAATTCATAATTCCCTGAATATTTTGGTAGATCAAAAAATAAAAAATATTTATTTTCATCAATTTTTAGAATATTAAAATTTGAATACATTTGAGAATTGTCTAAAAAAAGAAAAACATCCTTTCTTAAAATTTCTATGTCTGCTTGAGAAAATATTTCTGCTTGAAATGTTTCTTGAGGTAAATATTCTATTTGTGAAGGGTATATTTCAATACATTCTGCTTTAACATTTTCAAGAAGGATAATCGAAGTAAATGAAAAGAACAAAAGAATGAATAATGTTAAATTTTTTCTTTTTTTTAATGTTTCAAATTTCATTTTAAATTAGATTTCTAAATGTTTTAGATTATCTGTTTATATTTAATTATTTGCCCTTTAAAATTATAAAATTCTAACCAAATTATTTTTTCTTTTTAGTTTCCCTAGTCATCTTTTTTAGTTTATTTAATGTTTTTTCTAATTCTAAATCTGTTTTGGTTTTTTTGTTTTCTAAAGAGTTTTTTTGAGGAGCAGAAACTGGTTGTGGGCTAAGAATGATATTTTGATTTATTCTTGGAGTAGGAGAATAACTTTTTGTTGGTTGAGGATATCTTGTTGGCTGTATTGGTTGGACTGGCGGATATTGCCCAAATGTTCTTTGTGGTGGGAGTCCGTAAGGTGTTTGTGTTTTTAATTGATTTGGATTATTTGTTTTTTTGAATAAATTTTTAAATGGATTTTTTAATTTTTTTGTGTCTCCCTCTTTTGATTTTCTAAATTTAAACCAATATAATAAAAATCCACCAATTAATAATAATATAATTAACAAAATCCATAGCCATGCAAGATTTGTTTCTTTTTTACATTTGCCGACACAGCATCTTCTATCCGAAGAATCAGTATATTGTCCTGTTGAACAAACTTCTGCGGTTCCGCAAATAAATCCATCAAGTGCACTACATGATTTTAAGCATTCACCAGTACAGCATTCTGCTTCATCTTTAGAGTATTCTACGTCTACAGAACAAGAAGAATCTCTACCACAAACTTGACCATCCATCTCTTCGCAAGTATCTTGAGATACACATCGAGGAAGGCTATAATCGCTATAACAGCATCTGTCTGTATCCTTGGTTGAAATAAATTGTATTTCACTCCAATCATTTGAATCAACACAAATTTCTGTCGAAGAACAAGTATTTCCCCCTAAAGTATAGCAGGTATCTTCGTCTGTTCCGCTTGGAATGCAAGTTCCATCGCAGCATTGATTCCCATAATAGTTGTCTGTACTTTCTAAATTGTTTCCATTGCATGTTTCTTCGTTACTACATAATCTTCCCCCTAATTCGCTTTCACAATAAGAATTTAAAGATAATTTGCAGCATAAATTTCCGTTTGAGCAAGGAACAATTAATTCAGATTCTCCTGAATCGCAACCGGATTTGCATACTCCTCCAATTCCTTCGCAAGTGCTTAATGATGAACTAAGACAACAAACTTCTCCGGAGTAATCACAACTTAAGGTATCAATAGGTTCTTCTCCAGAATCGCAAAATGTTTTGCAAGTTCCATCATATGTTAAACAACTTTGAGAATCCCCAGAACAATAATTGCTATTCCAAAATACCCAAAGTAAAATTGCAGTATCTCTTATTGAGGAGCATCCATTTTCTGCGCATTTCCAATATTTATAATCCTTACCTGAAACTTTTGTTGAAATAAATGTTTTTCCATCTGAATAATTTGTTAAATAATATCTTGCGCCATTCTTTTCTGTTCCTAATCTTCCTTGTTCTGTTAATCCCGCCAATGCAGTATCATAAAATTGTCCGTATGGTGTATCTGAGCATGATTTTCCGGTAATTAATTTTGCAATAGCACACCAGAAGCCATTTGGTTCTTGCATTTCTGAAATTTCTGAAGAATATTCTGTTGATTGAGTTATTAAATATAAAAATGTCTGTGGGAAATATTTTAAATTTTCTCCTTCATTTGATAACATAACTAAGTATGGGATAAATTTTTTGTAATTTTCATTTCCTGCTTCTTTTAATGCATATGTCGCCCATGCAGTTGTCTCATAATCACAAGAAGTGGATAAACTATTTTTCTTTAAACAATACGCCCCGGTTGTGATTGTAGCAGTATCTCCTGAAATTGAAGTTTCAACATTTGGATCAATATACCAAGTAGAAGAAGAACTAGTTGAAAGTTCTTTTTTGTAAAGCAAAGAAACTCTAAAATCTTTTGAACTGTCATTGTTAATATCACATTTTATTTTAAATTCCATTTCCTTATTATTGCAACCTTGATTAATTTTCAGCCAATAAGGAGAAGTATAAATAGATAAGCAAGAACCTTCAATTTTTGTAAAATTAATTGTTTTATCTTCATTTACTATAATTTCTGCTTCGCCGCCTTCATATAAAATAGAACAATTCATTGAATAGTCTCTTTCAGTGTCAATTTGAATAAACCAGCTTATATCTGAAAAAAATTTGCTTTGATTTAATATCCAAGAATCTACTCTCGTTAAATTTTCTCCCTTTAATGCTAATCTTGCAATAGAAGTACTTAATGTTTCACAATCTGAAATTGAAGCAGGCTTCTTTGTTTCAGCACCCCAGCATTGAAATAATGAATTTGAAATGCTTTTATCTTTTAATCTTGTTATTGCTTCTGTTCCTTTTGTTCTACAAGATAATGCTAATGTAGCAAATGCATGATCTTTAACCGTTAAATTTTGAAAATTTCCTACAGAATACTCTAACCACGAATAAGATTGTTCTATTTTTTCTTTATCTGTAAAATCAATTGTTTGGGCATTCACGAGTTGAAAATTTAAAAAAACAGAACTAATAATTAAAATAAGAATAGTAATTAAAATTGATTTTAAAATAAATCCATTTCCCTCTCTCTTTTTCATGTTTAATTTAATTTATAGGTATTTAAAATAGTTTCGCTTTTGATTATATCATCAAATTAACATAGTAATCTATCTAATAATCTATCTTTAGTTATATTTAGTTATATATTAGTATATGGTGGAGTTTAAATTTAATATTTAACATAATTTTTATCTAGGTAATTTGGGACTTCTGCGAAATCTTTTTTTTCGTATATTCTCTTTCTTGTAATTTTTTTGTTTTTTTCATCGTTATTTTCTGACTTTTCTTCTTTTTTATATTTATAACTATAACTAGGTTTAGGAAAAGAGTTTTTAGATTTAAGATTATTTGTTTGATGTCTTTTTGTATTCTCATTTTTATATTTATACCCCATCATTGCTCGAGATTTAAAAACAAAATAATTAATTGGATTTTTTACTTTAGAACAAAAACCATCGGGATAGCAAACACTCATCCCTTTGTAGTATTCTTCCAAATTACAATTTGGTGGGAGTCTTTTAGCTTGTCGTGAAAACCAGTCTAATTGTGTTCTTAGATAGGTGTCTTTTAGTGGTTTGTAATTTTTTTTGTTCCATTCATTTATTTTTTCAGTTATTTGTTCATGATTATATCCTATAGATTTTAAAAAATTTAATAAAACAAATAATGCTCTTTTTCTTCCATCTTGTTTTACCCCTGAAAGGATATTTTTTATGCAAGGAGGGAAGTTATCTTCTTTAACTTCTGAAAAAGAAATTTCAGAATATTCTCTTTTAATTTGATTTGGGTTTGGATTAAGATTTAGTATTCTTCTTTTAAAATCATTATTGGTTTTTTCCCAATCTAATGCTTGAAGAATTAATTCTTTTGATTCATTCTCTTCTGGTTTTGGCATAAAAGGTTTTGGAAAAACTCTTTCTGGAAATGCCCACCCGGGTTTGAAAGAATTTATCTGTTCTGGTTTTATGCAAATACTCGCTAATCCTGTTTTTTCATTCAAAGAATAAGGCATTCGATATAAATGTCTAGGGGAAATTAAAATCGTATCGATTTCCAAGATTGAAAAAGGGTTAAATTCTTTATTTTGGATTAAATCTTTCTCAGAAATTTTTGTTGCTTCTTCAATTTCTTTAATTGTGCTAATCTCCATTATCTTTTCTCTTAATGGTTTTCTTATCATTTCTTTTAAATAAGCGGCAATTAATCTTGGTCCTTGTGGAAAATAATTTTTAATATCTATATCTTTTACTTTTTTTGGAAAAGATTCAAAAGATAAACCAATGTGAAAACCCTTTGAGCCAGAAAATTTTACTCCAAAATTTTTTATATTGTGAAAATAAAGTGCTTCGGTTAGTAACCATGAAGCAATTTTACCATACTCTAAAAATTTGCAATCAATATCTAATAATAAATCCCAACCAACTCGCAGTTCATTTAATTCTTCTTGAGTTAACCCCACATGTAAATTTAAGGGATTTTTCCATAACTCTTCAGAACAATGAAAGCTTGTTGCTCCTTTAAGAGCCAAATTTTGCACATCTGTTTCGTATTCTAAAATATCTGGACGTTTTCCAAATCCTACATCTTTTCCTCCTAAAAAATATCCTGGAACAACCTCTTTATTTTGGGAAAAAGAAAAAATTGCTTTTTGAATCTCTTTTCTTGAATAGTAATACTTTGCAGTTTTTTGCATTCTAATCTTTTTCTTTTCATCTTCTTCATCGTATTCTTCGGTATTTTTCTCTTTTTCCATTTTTTGGATATTTTCTTTTAAGATTTTGTGATTTTTATATAATTTTTATTTAAAAAATAAGAGGTTTTATAATTTAAATAGTTGTGTTCTTTTTTGTGTATATATTATAGTAATATACTTTGAATATACTTTGTGCAATCGCAAACTTTAAAAACAAAAATCTTTTTATCTATAAATTAAAAGAGTTATAAGAATATAATCATAAAAAATGTTATTAAAATTTGACAATCCAAAAATTTTAGCAGATTCAATTTCTTTAATCAGCGAACTAGTTTTAGAAGTAAAAGCAAAGATAAAGAAAGAGGGATTTGAAATTGTTGCAATTGATCCCGCAAATGTTGCAATGATTGTTTTGAAAATTCCAAATACTGCTTTTTCACAATTTGAAGTAGAAAAAGATGAAGAATTGGGATTGAACTTGGAAGATTTTAAGCAAGTATTAAAAAGGGCAATATCTGCGCCTTCAATTATTCTTGAAAAAAAAGATAATTTGCTTAATATTCGAATACAAGATGCAGTTAAAAGAAGTTTTAATTTGGCATTAATTCATATTGATTCAGAAGATAAAAATATTCCTGATCTTTCATTCAATACTCAAATTGAAATAGATTCTTCAACTTTTTCAGAAATAATTAATGATGCTACAATTGTTGCAGATTCTTGTGCTTTTATTGCAAATGAACATTCATTCACTATTGAAGCAAAGGGAACATTAAATAGTACAAAAACAGAATTTTCAGGAGATGAAGTTAAAATTGCAACAACCACTGAAAGTAAAGCAAAATATTCTTTAGATTATTTAGTTAAATTTATGAAGGCTGCAAAAATGTCCGAAAAAACAATTTTGAGATTCTCAACAAATTATCCTTCTAAATTTGAATTTAAGAATAATTTTTCTGAATTAAGTTTTATTCTTGCCCCAAGATTTGAAGAAGAATAAATAAAATAAAAAAATAAATTAAATATCTTGTGGGAGAATTGTTGTTCTATGATTTGCTTTTGCTCTTTCCCCTGCTTTTTTTATCATTTCTTCTATCTTCTTATTTAATTCTTCGGGCAAATCACTAGAAATTCTAAGTTCTTTTGGAAGAACATCCTTTATTTTGTTTTTTACAATTAATTCGGTCATTTTAAGTTTTTTAAAGTTTTAAAAATTTAAACTTTTTATCCCTTCTTTTTACCGATGATTCTAAAAACTTTTGTACCACAATCAGGACAAACTCCTCTCACTGCCCATGTGCCTGGTTTTATTTCTACTTCTGTAGGATCCTTTGCCTCTATTTCTTTTTTACATTTCATACATCTTGCTTTTGCCATTTTTGCCTCCCTTTAATTTTATATTTTACTTTGAAATTTTAAAATAAATCTCGTCAAGTTAATTTTTTTAACAAACCACGATTTATAAATCTTGTTTATACTAAAAAACAGAAACCTAGAAAAGCTTTGCTTTTCTGGTCCAGAAAATTATC
>CAYUCT010000001.1:35930-90011 GCA_964443565.1 Candidatus Woesearchaeota archaeon | reverse complement strand
AATAATAAAGTCTGATGATGAAAACGCAATAGGCAAACTTAAAGAGAAACTTGCTAAAGCATTAGAAGAGCACGAAGGATATAAAAATTTTAATGTTAAAGCAAGGAAAGAAGGCAAAGAAACTTTACCAGCATATGTGTTACAGAATAGTAATGGGAGAATAAAAAATATTAAAGACAGAATTGACGAATTAAAAGAGGTCATAAATACAATAATTAATAGAAAAATAGATTTTAGTAATAACGCTCTCGAAAAAAATTATGATTTTAAAAAAAATGAGAAAGAATATTATGCTAAAGAATTATATTCTGCAATAAAAAAAATAAAAAATCTTGTTTCAGAAAGTTATTCCTCTTGTACTTCAGAACAAAAGTCTAATCTTTCAAAAATAAATTTATTGATAAAAGAATTAGAAAAAGGAATAGAAGATAAAAAATTTATGGATTCTATTGAAATTTTATTAAAAATAGAAGAACTTTCTCCTCTATCAAACATTGAAATAATTGATAATGAATCATTTTTTCTCCCAAAAGTTCCAAGAGAAATTTTTCCCGAAATAAAGGCAAATTTTGATGAATTGCAAAAATGCTTTGAAATACATTGTTATAGAAGTTGCATTATCCTCTGTGGAAAAATATTAGAAGTTGCATTACACACAAAGTACTACCAAATTACTGGCATAGACCTTCTTGAAAAAAGCCCGGATATAGGACTGGGAAATTTAGTTGCTAAACTTTCAGAAAAAGGATATGATTCAGATCCTGGTTTAATGCAACAGATTCATCTTATAAATCAATTAAGGGTCTTCTCAGTACACAAGAAAAAACAGGTTTTTATTCCTTCAAGAGCCCAGTGCCAAGCAACAATTTTATACACATTAGATTCAATAAAAAAATTGTTTAAAGACGAAAATAGAAAATAAAAAATTTCATAATTCAAATAAAAACCGAAAAACAAAAGACTTTTAAACGCAAAATTCAACTTATTCTTATGTCAGAAGTAGAAAACCTTGAATCAGAAGTAAAACTGATAAATTTTGGAAAATTAGATGAAATAGAAATTGAAAAAGCCAAAAAAATAATTTCCCAAGGAATGAAAAAAATAAGAAATTATGGGGATTTTCAATTATTAAAATTAAATTTAAGAATACATAAACATTCAATGGAATATATTCATGAAATTGAAGGAGAAGTTTTAATTAAAAATAAAAAAATCTTTAATTCAATCGTCTCGGATAAAAACCTTTATAAGGCAATTTCAAGGGTAATAGATAAGTTAAAAAATGAAATAGATCACTCATTTGAAAAAGAAATTACAAAAAATTTAAAAAAGAAATAGTAAAACTTAAAAAAAGTTATTATTATAAAAAATGACAAAAAGAACAAAAAATATACGAGAAAAAGGAAAGAAAAAACTCTCCAAATATTTCCCAGAAATAAAAAAGGGAGATAGAGTATCTTTAGTAAGAGATTTGAGTTCAAAACCTTGCTTTCCAAAAAGTTTTCACGGATTAACAGGAGAAGTAGTAAAAAAACAAGGAGACGCATATGTTATCCAATTTTATGATCAAAACAAATTAAAATTACTTACAATCAATCCAGAACACTTAAAAAAGGTACAATAATTCAGAAAATGATTATAGAAAAAAAAGCGATTTCATTGACAGAAACAAAAGCAATTTTAGAAGATATAGACACTGAAAAGTCTAAAAAAATAAAAACATTTATAAAAAAATTTGTAAAAATAAAAGCAGAAAATGCAAAAAAATTGAGATCAGAACTAGAAAAATTAGATCTTTTAAAATTGAATGCAGAAAATATTACAAAAATAATTGACTTTTTACCTGAAGACATAGATGACATCAGAAAAATTTTCTCGGGCAATGATGTTAATTTTAGTCAAGAAGAATTGAATAAAATTGTTGAAATAGTAAAAAAGTTTAGTTAATCTACCCAAATCTAAAAATAAAGAAACTAATAAATTTAAAATTGAAAATAAAATGATTCCAATAAAAGAAGAAAAAGCAATAATTTTAGACTTTTTACCTAATGGCTATCCATTAGATTATAAGCGAATGCCAATAGCACAAGCAATTGGCACTTCCCATTTAACATTATTAGAACTTGTTCCAAGAAGAGGAGTAAATTTAAATTTAAAAGAAGAGGTGTATATTGGGGAAGGAAAACGAGATAAGATCTATTTTATTCAAGGAAAATTAATAAAAAATAAATTAACCGAAACCGCAAAATTGCAGATTGAAGAGTTTATCGATAATGTGATTGATTCTAAAGAAAAGGAGTATATTTATTTTTTTAATAACGCAACAGCAATAAATGCTAGAATGCATCAATTCGAACTTTTACCTGGATTTGGAAAAAGTTATACCAAAGCAATTATAGAAGAAAGAGAAAAAACACCATTTACTTCTTTTGAAGATATAAAGCAAAGACTTAAAAACATCCCAGACCCAAAAAAAGTAATAAGGAAAAGAATAATTGAAGAATTAACAGAAGATATTAGATTTAAGCTATTTACCGGATAAATTAATTATAAAATAAAAGGTTTAAAAAGACAAAATATAAACAAATAAAATGGCACAAGAAAAACAAAATCAATCAAGAGATAGATTAGTTAGAATTTTAACTACAGATATTCCGGGAGAAATTAAATTATATGCTGGATTAACGAGAGTTAAAGGAATTTCTTGGACTATTTCTAATGCTATTTGCAAAGAATTAAAATTAAATAAACAAAAAAAGATGACAGAATTAACAGAACAAGAAATAGAAAAAATAAACACTTTTTTAAAAAATCTTAATCTCCCTTCGTGGTTATTAAATCGAAGAAAAGATTTTGAAACAGGAAAAGATAAACATTTATTTGGTACAGAGTTAGATTTACAAAAAGAATTTGATATTAGAAAATTAAAGAAAATTAAATCATACAAGGGAGTTAGACACATACAAGGACAACCAGTAAGAGGACAAAGAACTCGGGGGCACTTCAGAAAAAAAGGAAGAACCGTCGGAGTAACAAGACAGAAAGCAGCTCCTGCAAAGGGTAAAGGAAAATAAAATGGGAGACCCAAGCAAACCAAGAAAAAAATTCGCAAGACCATTAAAACCTTACGATAAAAATAGAATTGAAGAAGAAGCAGAAATTGTAAAGAAGTATGGGTTAAAAAATAAACGAGAACTTTGGACAGCAAAAACAACGATTGATACAATAAGATCTCAAGTTAAAAAATTAATTATACACCCAGAAGAGAAAGAAGAATTATTTAATAGATTATTAAATTTGGGTTTAATTACACCTGAATCAACAATTGATGATGTTTTAGCTTTAGCAAAAGAAAATCTTTTAGAAAGAAGACTTCAAACAATTGTCTTTAAAAAAGGATTGGCAAAAACAGTAAAAGAAGCAAGACAAATGATAGTTCATAGAAAAGTAAAAGTTTTAGATAGAACAATTACAATTCCGGGATATTTAATTAAGGTAAATGAAGAAATGGGAATTACGATTTTATCCAAAAAAGAAAAAGCAACTAAAGAAGAAACAATGTCTCAAATAAATGAAGCAGTAATTAATGAGGAAGAAAAAAATGAATGAAAATAGATTAGAAACAACCGGAATCTTGCACATTAAGGCCACATTCAATAATACTATTATACACTTAACAGATCTTGCGGAAAATACTTTAGCAATAGTTTCTGGAGGAGAAGTTACAAAACAATCTAGACTTAAGGCAAACCCAACTGTTGCTATGTTTGTTGCAAAAAAAATTGCAGAAAAAGCAAAGGAATTGGGAATAAGAAGCGTCTTTGTTAGAGTACGAGGAAAAGGCGGGAAATTGGCTCCAAGCCCGGGACCAGGAGCAAATGCTGCAATAAAAAGTCTTGAAAGAGAAGGAATAAAAATATTAAATATTACAGACACAACTCCAACACCTAGAGGTGGTCCAAAACCAAAAGGTGGAAAAAGAGGAAGAAGAGTATAAATTTTAATTATTAAATATTAAAAATGGAAAAAATAAAATTTGAAAAAATATCTAAAGAGAAAGATAATCTAGTTTTTTCTGTTTCTGGAATTAGAAATAGCATCGCAAATTCGGTTCGAAGAGGAGTTTTTGAAATAGAAACTCTTGCAATTGACTCTGTCGAATTTTATAAAAATGATTCTGTTCTTTACGATGAAATGATTGCTCAAAGATTAGGATTAATTCCATTAAAAGCAGATTTAAAAACATTAAACAGACCTGAAGAATGTTCATGCAAAGGTAAAGGATGCTTAAAGTGTGCGGTAAATTTAAAATTAAAAGCAAAAGGACCAGGAATTGTTTATGCTTCTGATTTGAAAGGAAATGGTTTTGAAGTTATTTATCCTGAAATGCCAATTGTACTCTTAGCAGAAGGACAAGAATTAGAATTTGTTGCTGAAGCAAAAATTGGAAATTCAAAAGAACATTCAAAATTTAGCCCGGCATTAATCTGGTTTAATTCAATTCCTGAAACAGAAATTTCAAAATCTTGCAATGCTTGTGGGGAATGCATAAAAGTTTGCCCAAAAAAAGCAATTTCAATGCAAGGAAATAAAATTATTATTGATGAAAAAAAATGTGATATTTGCGGAGCGTGTATAGAAAAATGTAAAAAATTGAAAGATGCGATTAAGATTGTTCCAAGTAAAGAAAATTTCATTTTTTATATTGAATCATTTGGACAGATGAGTCCTGAAGAAGTTTTTATAAAATCTTTAGGAAAAATAAATGATGGCCTTAATGAATTGCTTAAAGAATTAAAAAAACAAAAATAAATGAAAATAGAATAATCAACTAAAATGACAAAAAAAATTACTAAAAGGAACATAGAAAAAAAAGCAAAATTTAAAACAAACCCCGAGAAAATTGAATTAATTATCAAATTAAGAAAACAAAAAGAAAAATTTTGGCTAGATGTTGCAAATAAAATTGCAAATCCTAAAACAAATCAAGTAGTTGTAAATTTAGAAAAAATTGAAAGATTGTCTAAAGATAAGGAAATTATTCTTGTTCCTGGAAAAGTTTTGGGAAATGGCAAATTAACAAAAAAGATTACCTTGGCCGCTTTTTCAATTACCAAACCAGCACAAGATAAATTAAAGGATATTAAGATAGTTAAGATTGAAGATTTACTTAAAGAAAAAACTTCAAATATTAAAATGATAGTATAATTAATAAAATGGAAAATAAAAATAAAGAAACAAAAAAAATGAATGAGATAATCATTGATGGAAATTTTGTTCCATTAGGCAGAGTTGGGGCATTCGCTGCAAAAAAAGCATTGGGGGGGAATATTGTTTCAATTATTAATACTGAAAAAATAATTATTATTGGAAATCCAAAAATAACCGTAAAAAGATATTTGGAAAAATTTCAATGGGGTATTGGAAATCCAAGCAAACCAATTTTCTTTAAAGACCCAATAAAAATGGTAAAGAGAAGTATTCGGGGGATGGTTGGATTTAAAAAAACAACAGGACAGGAAGCATTTAAAAGAATAACTTGTTATCTGGGTATACCTAAACAATTTGAAGGAAAAGAAATTGCAAAATTAGAAAAAAAAGATCCTTTAAAATATATTACCATTGAAGAATTAATGAAATTAATTGCACAAAAATAATAAAATGAAAATTGCAAAAAAAATAATAACCACCGGGAAAAGAAAAAGGGCTTTAGCAAAAGCGATTATTCAAGAAGGAAAAGGAAAGGTATTAGTAAATTCAAAAGCAATTGATGCATTTCCATTATTCCAAAGATTAGCATTGCAAGAGCCTATAAGACTTTCACAGGAAATAATTGGAGACAAGATAAAACAATATGATATTTTTGTAACTGTAAAAGGTGGAGGTTCTGAAGGTCAAATTGATGCTTCAAGATTAGCAATTGCAAGAGCAATTATTGCAGAAACAAAAAGTGCAGAATTAAAAAAAGAATTTTTACGTTATGATAGAATGTTATTAATTGCAGATACTAGAAGAAAAGAACAAAGAAAACCAAATGATTCAAAAGCAAGAGCAAAAAGACAAAAGTCATATAGATAGTTATAATAAATATACCATAAAATAAAATGATAATACCAATAAGATGCTTTTCGTGTGGAAAACCTTTAGCACATCTTTGGAAAAAATTCAAAGATAGAGTAGAAAAAGGTGAAGACCCAAAAAAAGTTTTAGAAGATCTGGGAGTAAATAGATATTGTTGCAGAGCAGTATTAATAGGGCACACCGATCTTATTGAACTAACTTCAAAGTTTAAAAAATTTTAATTTGAATTTTCTTCAAATTTTTCTTCTTTATTTATTTCTTGAATTTCTTTTATCCCTTCTTTTTTTTCTAAATCTTCTTTTTGATTAATTCGATTAAATAATTCTTCTTCAATCAAGGGTTGATGTTTTCCAGAATAAAGTTGTCCCTTATATTTTACCTTTCCAATATAAATGGGATTTTTTAAAATATTATAAAGGGTCGAAGAAGATAGATTAAATTTATTTAAAATCTCTTTATAAGAAATTGATTGCTCCCACATTTCAAAAATTTCTTTAACTTTCCAAGAATTTTCTAAATCAGGAACTAATTTTTTATTTTTATAAACATAACCAAAAGGAGCACGAGATAATGATTCGCCTATACTAATTTTTCTATCAAAAGCTAATTCAACTCTTTCTTTAACCATCCCTCTTTCCAATTGGGCAAATACCCCAATAATCTGAAAAAATGCTTCACCCATTGCAGAGGTTGTATCTATTTGCTCAGTTACAGAGGTAAAATTAATTCCTTTCTCTTTTAATTCTTCTAAAATGGTAATTAAATCTTTTAATTTTCTAGAAAAACGATCAATTTTGTAAACAAGAATAATATTAAATTTGGATTCTTGCGCGTCTCTTAAAAGTAATTCTAATGCCGGTCTATTCATTGATCCTGCAGAAAAACCCGCATCCTTGTAAATTTTAAAAACATCCCATCCCCTGGCTGTGCAATAGGCATTACATTTATCTATCTGAGCATCTATACTTAACCCTTCTTTGGCTTGTTCTTCTGTTGACACCCGCACATAAATTGCTACTTTCGGGGTTTTATTTTGATTTTGCGAAACTTTCATTCAAATATCACTTCTTTTTTATTTGGGTGCTTGCATAAAGTTTTGATCCCGCATCCAAAAAGATAATTAGCTTGATAATCTGCCAAATTTACTAGTTTGTATTCTTTATCAAATCCTGAACCGAATTGAATTATAATGTCTTGCTCTGAATACATCTTTTTCTTATATCTGTCTGTAAAAATATTACTAAATGATTGATTTTTCCAATCACCCATTACAAAAATTAAAATTTTTTCAAAATTTTTTGCATTTACATCTTGAATTAAACTTGAAACAACAATTCCTAAAAGATATTTTGAATTAATCTTTTCTTTTTGCTCTTTTGTTAAACTTAAAAAAGAATATTCTCCCCCTATAATATTTTGGGCCGATTTAATTCTTCTTTTTTTGGAATAAAATTTTTTTAATTGATTTAACTTGATTTCATAATCTTTTTGTGCAAAATTTTTTAATTCTGTTTTTTCCTTTTGCAAAATTTCTTCTAAATCTATTTTTCCTTTTTCAAATAATTTTGAACATTCTGAACATTTTATATGGTTTTGATGGGGGGTGATCAATTTTGAATCCTCTGAAAATACGGCTACAAAAACCTCATTTGGTCTTCCATTATTTGAGCTGTCAATCCCCACATATAAAATTTTTTCTTCAAGTTCTCCCATTTTTTCCTCTTTTTTATTGAAATTTAACAATTTTATTGAAATTTTTGTTAAAAAGAGGGTATTTTTTCCCATAAGGGAACCCTTTTAATAACAATATATGACCCTTATTGGAAAAACTATATAAATCTTTCGAATTTTTTGCTATTTTTTGAGATTTATTCGGTTTTTTTATTTTTTTCTTCAAAAAAGTAGATTGCAAAGGTAAAAATAATTTTAAAAATTGTTTTTATTTTTAGTTATTCGTTTAAAAGAATATTTTAATTGGTTTTGATACTTTTATGACTATGCTAAAAGTTTTAATAATTAATTAAATCTTTTAATCTAAAAAATAAAGTTTTTATTTCTTAAAAAAATTTAAAATATTTTAAAGTTTTCTGGTTAAATTCTTCTTTCATTTTTTTAATTTTATATTAATTTTAATAACTTTTTTTATTTTATTACTTCTTTTTTTATGTTTTTTACATATTTTTTAAATTATCGACGATTTTTTAGTATTTTTTTATTTTTTGTCAAAAATCTTGTATGAACTTCAGGTATAATTAAATTTGTTTTAAATTATTTTAAAATTAGTCTAAAACCCTTTAATTTTTTACTTTTGCCAAAAACCTTGAATACTCACTTTTACATAATCTGAACTTTAGTTTTAAATATAAAATTGATTCTTAATCCTTTTTTAAGAGGTATTTGGGTGTTATCTCTCTTTTTTTGTTCTTTTTTGTTAATTATGATCAATTAATTAAACCAAATTATCTATCTTTTACTTTCTTTTTATTCTTTTAATTGATTTATAATAGCCATATTTTTTTAGAATTCTTTGAAAACCTCGTTTTTCACCTTTTTCCTTAACTCTTTTCTTTTTCTTTTTCCATTAACTTTTTATTCTTTTTTCTTTTTTTACATTTTAACTTTTTTAATTTTTTTGATGTTCTTTTTAATTTTTTATGTATTTGAATGTTTTTTAATGATCATTCTTTTAATTTTTTGCTTTTTTTTAAAAAAGTTTTATTTATTTTTATAAAAATTAAAAGAATTTTATAAATATTTTATTTCCATTTTATCCAAATAAGTAAATTTTATAGAAAATATTAACTGCTTGAGGCCGTTTATAGACAATTTATTGGCTGTTTAAGTAATCCAATTTTATCGACGATGTTTAGTGTTTAAACAGCAACTATGCTTATCAAACAGCTGTTTAAAACACCAAAAATAGAAATATTTAAAAAGAAAAAAGAATGTAATAATTTATGGGATTTTTATGGTTTAATCGAGATAAAAAAGAGGACACCGAAGGGATACGTAGAGATGTAAGACACTCATTTGATTCTGTTAAAGGAGATGTTAAAAAAATAGGTGTTTGGATCAGTCATTTTAATACCCAGAATAAAAAACAAGATAATCAGATAGAAGAATTAAATACAAAAATAGATGAAATTCAACAAGATATTAACGACATAAAATCTTTTATTTCTTTCTTTGATACTAGAATTTCCAAACAGGTGTTTAAACAGAAACATGAAAAACAAACAGGTGTTGTTAAACAAACAGGTGTTTTGAGTGTTCAAACAGCCGTTCAAACAGCTGTCCAAACAGCATTTTTAAAACATTTGAGTGTAATGGAAAGAGCAATTGTTTGGGTATTAGCTAATACTGATCCCGGAATGAAATTAAGTTATCAAGATATAGCAATGATACTTGGAAAAGAGTCTTCAACAATTCGGGGCCAAATAAATAATATTAAACAGAAAAGCGAAGAAATAATAAATGAGAGTACAGATAATCAGGGTAAAAAAAGATATTGGATAGATGAAGAAATTAGAGAAATGATCTTTTCAGAAGTTAAAAATAGCATAAAAAATGTAAAAAATAAGAAAAACAAGCAAATGTGAAGATTAAAACGAACTTTTAATGCCAAAAATAGAAAAAGTGAGACTTCATATATCTCTTAAAAAAGAAAGAAATAAGAAAAAACAAGAAAAAATTAAAAAAGATGATCCAAATATTCAAAAAAGATAAAAATTGAATAAAAAAAATCAAAAAAAAACAAGAAAAAGTGAGGACTATATAAAATAAATCATTAACAAACCCAAGAGGTTAATGATTTAAAAGATTAAAAAGACTCCAAAAAAAGAAAAAATTATTGCAAAAAACATGAGACTTGCAAAGAAAAAGATTTATTTGCTACCCTTTTTCTTTGCTTTATCATGTAAAAGTGAGAGAAAAATAGAAGTATAAATAAAAAAAGCATAAAGAAAAAGAGAATAAGTATATAAAAAAAGAAATTTTCCGACGATTTATTTAGAATTTTCAATAAATCTTAAGAATTTTTTGCTACCAAACAAATTATTCGATATAACGAATAATAAAATAAATAAAAAAAGAATTTGATGAAGAAAAATAAGATAAAATAAAAGGTTTATTTAATAAAATTAAATTTGTCTAGAATTTATCTTGGATAAAATCTCGAGGGTAGCAATATTTCTTAATTCTGGAGATATCCTCAATAAAATGATCTTGTTGTTAATTCTTTCTTTAATAATTGGTATTCCCTTATTAATTAATTTAGAAATATAATCTCTTATTGAACTTTCTGTAAGTCCTGTTTGCAAGGCTAAATCCTTATATGTAATCTCCTTACTTTGCTCTTCTAATGAATATAGCGAAGAGAAGATAGTAAATTCTTGCCGGGTTAATGCCTTAAACTTATTTTTTAACTCAATTTTAATGCTAGAAAGTCTGTTATTTAAATCAGAAGAAATTTCTTTTAATGAAGAGGAAATTTCTTTTTTTTGCAAATTCTCTTCAATCGGAGAAGGGGAAAAGAAAATTTTTTCATTTTTTTCTTGATCTAAATTTTTTTCAATTTCTAATGAATCTACAACTCGTAATCTTTCCTGTAAAATTTTTAATTTGTTTTCTTTTTCCGAGAAGTCTTCTTTAAATATAGGGGTATTTGAATCTTCTACTAATTGCTTAGAAGTTCGCATTAATTCATTATCTTGTCTGCCGAACATCTGTTGACTGTCTGCTGGAACCCCAGCATTTCCTTTGTAATCGTTGAAATAAGGCTTATCTCTTGAGTATATTGCTGAATTTGTGTTGGATTTGTGCTGGATTTGCCTAATTTGTGCCGAATCAATATCTAATCCCTCTTTAGGGTAAAGATTATTTAATTTATTGGTTATTTCAGAAAGTGTTTCTTTTAAACCTAAAATTTGTTCAGAAAGAAAGAGCATATCCTCTTTTATTTTTTCAAATGCTTCTTTTAATTCTTTTTCTCCCATTTGCCTTAAGTTAATTCCATTTAATTGAAAGAAATCTATGCTACTCGCTTTCTATTCTCAAAATTATTCATTTCTTTCATTAAATTTGATTTAGATTCATAAACCGATTTATAAGAATTATATACCTCTGGATGCATTTGCCATCTAATTCTTCTAGAATATTCAATTCCTCTTGGATTTTTTCTTATTCCAGTAATTAATTTTTTTGATTCCATTGATTCAAGTAATTTTTTTGTATATTCCTCGTCTCTTGCTAGTTCTTTTGCAACATCGTATGTAAAGATGGCATTTGGAGATTCTTGAAACAATATACCCAAAATAGATTCCTGTATTTTTTCCTCTTTAATTTTTGAAATTCTTGGCATAACAGATTGAATTTAGTTTTATTTATAAAGATTATTGTTTAGCAAAACGAATAATTTAAATAACTATTTAGATTAACACTAATTAAAGAGGATGATGAAAGGACTTGAAAATATTTTAAATAATAACCATTCTAAGCAACTTTTTAATAGTTTTAAGAATATTAATGCTCCTAAAAATAGTAATAATTTTAAAAAGAAAATTGATGCAAACGTCAAAAAAGGTTTTTCTCAATTAATTTTGAGTTCTTTTTTATTCTTTTCACTTAATCCTTTTATGGCTCCAAAAGTTTATTCTCAACAATATAAAACCGCTATTCCTCAAAACAGGGATATATTTAATTTATATGTGCAAGAAGAATTTTTAAGAAAAAAAATAGAAGCAAAATATGATAGTATTTTTACATTAGGAGCAGGATATGAAATTCTTTGGAATGCTACTGAAGAAGAGGAAGCAAGAGATAAAAGCGAATATATTAGGGTAAGAAATAAAGTGGGGTATAACCCGGATAAAAATGAATTAATCTTTGTTTCAGGTGTTGCTAAAAAAGATATCTTTAAACCATACACACATGGAGATTCTTATATTATTGTAATTGGAAATTATACTACAAAACCCAGTTCAAAACAATCTGCCTTAATATACGATGCCGGAAATAATCTTGTAGAAGAATGGGTTTTAGATGATGAAGATGTTTGCGTTGGCCCATATTGCGAAACACTTTTGAAAACTGCGGATGACATTGTTTTTGAAGTTGCTAAAAAAATTGGATTGGGAAAAAAACAGCTTACAGGTTTATTAGAATTATTAAATTTTGATGAATTTCAAAAGATAAATGCTGAAAAAGAAAAAATTAAAATTATGCAAATGTTAAAGATGCATGATGCAACAGTTTATTATTTTTATGGGAAAAATCCCCCGGTAGATTTATTTCATTTAAATAGAGAATTGGCACACAAAACAGTAATTAAATTAAAAGAAATACCTTATGCCATGATTATTGTTTCATCTATTGGGAAACAAGTTGGATTGATTGAATTTTTTACTTCAAATAAAAAAGAAAAAGATTGGATTATTGGGGAAGTAAAAAGTATTTATTTAATAAATAATATTTTTCCGAATAAGCTTAAATAAGTTTGAATAAACCCAAAGTTCAAAAAGTTAGTGATATATGATTTCTTGATATATTATATCGGCCGAGAAAAAATAAAAATGGAATTTAATAAATCACAAATTTACTCAAAAGAAGAAATTGATCAAGCATTGGATCCATTAGTTAAAACTTGGTTTTATACAAAATTTAAAGACTATTCAATTTCTCAACAATATGGGGTGATGAATATTATTCAAAAAAATAATATTTTAATAAGTGCACCTACAGGTGGAACAAAAACCTTAACTGCCTTCTTGGGAATTTTAAATAAACTTATTGTTTTGGCTAAAGAAAAAAAATTAGAAAATAAAACTTATTGCGTTTATATCTCCCCTCTTAAGGCATTGAATAATGATATTGGAATAAATTTGAAAACTCCTCTTGAAGAAATTTATATGATTGCAGAAAAAGAAAAAATAGAATTACAAAAAATAATTTTAGGGGTTCGAACAGGAGACACAAGTCAAAAAGAAAAAACACAAATGTCCAAAGTTTTTCCACATATTTTAATCACCACCCCAGAAAGTTTGGCAATTTTATTAAATGCTACAAAATTTTCTGAAAGTCTTAAAGGAACAGAATATATTATTATTGATGAAATTCATTCTTTAGCAAATAATAAACGTGGGGTTCATTTATCTCTTTCTTTGGAAAGATTAGAAGCATTATGTGTGCATGCACCAACCAGAATTGGGTTAAGTGCAACAATTGAACCATTACAAGAAATTGCAAGGTATCTTGTTGGATTTTCTCAAAAAAAAGAAGGGGGTTTAATAAAATTTATTGAAAGAGATTGCATAATTGCAGATATTCAATATCTTAAAAAAATGGATATACAAGTTTTAAGTCCCTTGCCGGATTTAATTAATACTACTTCAAAAGAAATGCAAAAAGGACTTTATGATCTTCTTGACAATTTAATTCAAGAACATAAAACCACACTAATATTTACAAATACTAGAAGTGCAACTGAAAAAGTAATAAATAATTTAAAAGAAAGGTTTCCAAAAAATTATGAAGATATTGAAGAAAAAATTGGGGCACACCATTCTAGTTTGAGTAAAGAACAAAGATTTTCCATTGAACAAAGATTGCGTGAAGGAAAATTGAAAACAGTTGTAACCTCTACTTCTCTAGAATTAGGGATAGATATTGGGTACGTAGACCTGGTTATTCTTTTGGGTTCCCCGAAGGCCGTATCTCGTGCACTTCAACGAATTGGTAGAGCAGGACACAGGTTACATGACATTAGCAAGGGGAGAATCGTTGTTCTTGATCAAGATGATTTGGTCGAATGTGGGGTTTTACTAAAAGAAGCCAAAAACAAACATATTGATAAAATAAACATTCCAAAAAATTGCTTAGATGTTTTAAGCCAGCATATTTTTGGAGAAGCTATAAAAAGAATATGGGATATCAATGAACTTTATTACTTGTTTAAACAAAGTTATTGCTTTAATTCTTTAACACTTGAAGATTTTTATTCGGTCATATCTTATCTTTCTGGGGAATATGCCGGGCTTGAAAAAAGAAATATTTACAAAAAAATTTGGTATGATGAAGAAAATAAAAAAATTGGGAAAAGCGGAAAAATTGCGAGAATGCTATACATGACTAATATTGGAACCATCCCAGATGAAAGTTTTATTAGTGTTGTAATCGCCACACCACAATCAAGAAAAGATGAAATGGTTGGAAGATTGGATGAATCATTTTTAGAACGATTAAAAAAAGGAGATGTTTTTGCTCTTGGTGGAAATAAATATGAATATCTTTATTCTAGGGGAATGAAAGTGTATGTTAATGCTTCTGTTGCCAGACCCCCAACAATTCCTTCATGGAATTCTGAAATGCTTCCTTTAAGTTTTGATTTAGCAATAGCCATTTCTAATTTTAGAAAAAATATAAATGAATTATTTGAAATCAAAAAAAATGAAAAGATAATTAAGGAATATATTCGAGAAACACTTTTTATTGATTCAAATTCTGTCGATTCTCTTTATAATTATTTTTATGAACAATATAATTATTCTAAAATACCCCATATTTCTAGATTGATTATAGAAAAGTATAATGAAAATGAAAAAAATTATGCTATTGTTCACTCACTTTATGGAAGAAGAGTTAATGAAGCCCTAAGCAGAGCGATGGCATATATAATTGGAAGGGGATTAAAAAGGGATATTGAAATTGGATTAAATGATAATGGTTTTTTCCTATCTAGTTCAAAGCAAATAAATATTGAACGAGCATTAGAATTATTATCTGAAAATCCAGAAAAATTAAAAGAAATTTTGATAGAGTCTATTGAAAAAACAGAATATTTTAAAAGAAGATTTAGACATTGTGCAGTGCGAAGCTTGATGATTCTTAAAAATTATAAGGGCATTTCAAAAACAGCAGGAAGACAGCAAGTAAGTTCAGATATTCTTCTTACGGGATTAGTTAAAAATTATAGTGATTTCCCAATATTAAAAGAAACTAGAAGAGAAATTTTAGAAGATGCAATGGAAATAGACAATGCAATCAAAATTTTAAGCTTAATTAAGCAAAAAAAAATAAAAATTGATGTTATCCCTGTAGATTTGCCAAGTCCTTTTTCTTTAAACCTAATTACCCAAGGATATACTGATTTAATGAAAATGGAAAATAAAATAGAATTCTTAAAAAGAATGCATGAAAAAATAAAAAAGAGAATACAAGAAAAAAAAAGAAATAATCTCTAATTTAAGGGGAATTTACTATCTTTTCTAACCAGCCAGAATCCATCATTACAGAATTGTCTAACTTAAGAACTGCATATGTTCTATTGTCCCCTCTTTTAACTGTGATTTCAACAATCTTTGCTGATTTAATTGGGTCATATATCTCTTTAAATCTACCAAGATTCAAATCATACTTTTTGTTAGTTTTAACAGAATCTCCTACTTTAAAATCCCCATATTCGTCAGTTTTATAATCTTCTCTTATTCCCATATGCATAAGGATACCCTTGTTATTTACGCTGCATGGATTTTTATTAGGCAGGCAGTCTGCTGTATTTTTTTTTGTCATATTAAAATTAATCAATAATCCTTTTTAAATCTTTTGTTTTTTGTTATTTTAAAGTAGTATCCTTTTGAGATATTTAGTAATTAAATAATTCAATTATCTTCTTAATACAATAATCTTTTTAAATTAAATTATCTAATCAAAAACATGGATGAAACTGTAATAATTATTGCAGATGAAAATGGAAAAAACAAGAAATTTGTTCATGATGTTTATGATTATATTCTAAAAAAAGAAGATAGAACTTTTCAGGTACAACGTTTTAATTTAGATATTTTAAAATTTAGAGATAAAGAAAAAAATATCAAATAGATTGTAATGTAAGAAAGAAAAGGGGTGTATTTATTCATGATTCAAATAAAGAACCAGATACGCGGTTTGCAGATTTGTGTTTTACTAATGAATCTTTAAAATTTAGTGACGCAAAAGAGATTATTGATGTTCTTCCTTATGTAAGATATGCAAGACAGGATAGGAAGGATAAATCAGGGATTGCTTTAAATTCAAGAGTTGTTGCAGATGTAATCTCTTTATATGCTAATAGGGTGATGTGTGCAGACATTCATGCTTTATAAATACGGGAGTTTTATTATATTCCTTTTGATTCTCTTTTTTCTGAAAATTCTTTTTTAGAAGAATTAATTTTAGAAGAAAAAGATTTTTTAAAAAATTGTGCTATCATTTCTCCAGATGCTGGGGGTACTACAAGAGCAGAAAAATTCTCCGGTATTTTAAAGTCTAGGGGCGTAAACTCCAATTTGGTTGTAGGAGTTAAAATTAGAAAAAAAGAAGGAGAAGTTGGAACATTACGACTGTTAGGACAAGTTAAAAATAAAAATGCCCTTATTATTGATGATATTGTTGATTCCGAGGAACATTAATTAAAATTGCAGAAGAATTAAAAAAGAAAGGCGCAAAAAAGATATATGGATATGCTACACACGGATTATTTACAGAAAGGGTTGAAAAAGTAGTTACTTGTTTTAATAAATTTTTTATAAGCGATACCTATTATCAAGAAAAAAATGAACGATTAAAAATATTTTCTTTAGCCCCCTTATTTGGAGAAGCAATTTATAGGAGTATTGTTGGAGAATTTTTAAGCAAATTACTTAAATAAATACATAGTTTTTTATTTCTCTTTTTCTTATATTTTAAATGAAAATTTTAAAAGATATATTTCTCTATGATGGGCTTGCTTGGATAAAAAAAGAAAGAACGCTTGCGATTGGAGATTTACATTTAGGATATGAGGAATATTTAAATGAAAGAGGAATTTCTATTCCAACAAATATCTTTTTGCAAAAAGAAAAAGAATTAAAAAAATTAATCCTTAAATTAAAACCACAAAGAATCATATTTCTTGGAGATTTAAAACATGAATTTGGGACAATTTTAAAGCAAGAATGGGAAGAGATTATTCATTTAATTTGTATGATCCCAAAGAGTATTGAAATAATTATAATTAAAGGAAATCATGACAAAATTCTGGAACCAATTATAAAGAAGATTAATCGGCCGGGTCTTTTTTTCTTAAATTCTTATACTTTAAAAAAAGAAAAAATGTTTTTTATTCATGGAGATAAAATTCCATTAAATAAAGAATTTTGTAATTCAAAAATAATTATTATTGGGCATGAACACCCTGCAATTGAATTAAAAGAAGGAACAAAAAAAGAAAGATACAAATGTTTTTTATTTGGAACTTGGAATAAAAAGAAATTAATTGTTCTTCCAAGCTTTTTTACAATTATTGGAACAGATGTTTTAAAAAAGAAATTTATTAGTCCATTTTTAATAAAAAATAAAAAAATTAATGAATTTAACATTTATGTGGTTGGAGATAAAATTTATAATTTTGGGCAATTTAAAGATATTAAAAAACTTTAATTTATTTAGAATAGATAGATTTAAATTTGAAAAAGACAGGAATATTTATGACTTCCCTTAAAAAGATTGGATTATTGGATATTAATGATTCTTTAGAATTTTTAAAATTAAAGGAAGAATTTGAGAGATTTTATGAAAAAATAAAAAAAGCAGGGGGAGAACAGATGTTTTATAGCAATATTAAAAGTAGACCATTTACTTCAAAATTGCATTTAAATGAAATAGAAAAAATTTCTGAAAAAATTAGACAAGGATTAAATACATATGGAAAAAAAGATGCTTGGGTATACAAAGAATTAAATGAAAAACTAATTTTAATTACAAATATAAAAGAGAATATATCCAATCTTATTTAAAGAGTAAAAAATTTTAACATTAATGCCGGTGTGCCAGAACGGTAATGGGTCGGTCTCGAATTTATAAATTATTATTTAATCTAAGGACTAGATAATAAAAAATTAAAAGATAACCGATGTCCTTACGGACTCCTAGGTTCAAATCCTAGCACCGGCGTTTATATTCATTTCTTATCTGACTTTTCTTCTTTAATTGACTTCTTAAAATGTGGAAGTTTTAAATGCAAAGGTAAATTCAAATCTTCTTCAAATTGAAGTGCTTTTAAGTTACATTTAGTCATTATAGTATTTAAAATTAAAAGTTTTAAATCTTCTTCAATATTTTTCTTGGTCCAATTAGATAATATCTTTTCCGCCTTTGCATTATCTGTAAGATATAAAACATTTCCTTCAAAAGAAAGTATTGCAATCTCTTTTTTATTTTGAAGATATTTTATTGCAAATTCAAATTCAAAAGAAAGAATTTCTTTATCTTTAATTGTTGATTTTAATTTGGTTATTTCTTTGATATTAATATTAAGAGAACTAGAAATTGGAGAAATTGGTCCTTGCTCAAATGCTTTTCTTTCAATTAAAACTTTTTTAAATCCAAATCCAAATATTGCCATTTTATTTTTAATTTATTTAATATATTATTTAGTCTTTTTTGGTATTTCAATTAAGTCAATTAACAAACAATGTAAAAAATAGGAATTTTATTTCATATCTTCTTCATTTACAACAACAAAATCACCAATTGCTAAAATTGAAGTGTAAGGAATTAAAACATTTCCGTCTTTGCCTTTTTCTAAGTTTAATCCTAATGCATATGTTGTTGGTGAAGAGACTATAAGATGGATCAATTCTCCACTTCTTGTTTCAAAACTGACATCCTTGACCATTCCCAATCTTTTACCTTCTTTTGTTACAACTAATTTATCAACAATTGCTTTTGAAGGTCTTTTATCTAACACCATTTTTATTTTTTTGAGGTTTAATTAAAATAAAAGATTAAATTTTATTTATAAACTTTTCTATAATTAATTTATTTTAAATAAATTTTTTATTAAAATATTTAAATAAAGATTATATTTTTTCTTATTTTAAATTATTTTAAAAAATTTAGATAAAAATGATTAAACGAACTTTCTAAAAAAATTAAAAGTTTATTGAATAAACAATTTTTCGGTTTATTCTTAAAATTAGATTAATTATTCGGTTTATATGAATAATTACTCCCCCCTTAATTTCTTATGGAAAAATTTATTTTTTTCTTAAATGCTTTAAAAATGAAATTAAGACTTATTTTGTGATTATAATGGAAATTTAAAGTTGATGCATTAAAAAAATAATTAAAAAGAAGAAGAAAAGAAAATTAATTGATTAAATATTAATATATAAATATTTATATATTATATTATATATATTATAATTATTATATTTTAGAATTCTCTTTGTTATTTTTTTGAAATATATTCTTTGCATTTTAAATATTTTTTTAACGTCTATAAATTTAAATTAATTTTTGATTTAATTTAATTAAATGCATAAACTATTCTCTTTTTTCCATAGGAAATGAAGGGTATGGGGTAATTGCAAAAATTTCATTAAAAATTAAAAATGTTTAAAAAGTAATACATCAATATTTTAAAATGAAAAAAGAAAAGTTTATTTATCCCCAAAAAAGAGATATTAATTTGGATAATATTTTTAATTCTTTTATTAAGCAAACAATATTTAAAAATAAAATTGCTCTTCAATCTAGTTATACTCCTGAAACAATTCCACATAGAGAAAAGCAAATTATGCAAATTGCTTCAATTCTTGCACCAGTATTACGATTGGAAAAACCTTCAAATCTTTTTATTTATGGATTAACAGGAACAGGAAAAACATTAACAGTTCAATATATTAAAAATCAATTATTAAAAAAATCTAAAGAGCAAAATATTGAATTAGCAATGCCATATGTTAATTGTAAACTTAGAAAAGTAGCAGATACAGAATATAGAATTCTTGTAGAATTAATCAAAAAATTGGGTGGAAAAATTCCTTCTACTGGTCTTCCTACAGATCAAGTATACCGAAATTTATTAGAAATAATTGATGCAAAAAAACAAATTTTAGTAATAATTTTGGATGAAATGGATCAAGCAGTTAAAAAAATTGGAGATGAATTTTTATATAATTTTACTCGATTAAACACTGAATTGACTAAAGCCCAAATTTCGGTTATTGGAATTTCTAATGATTTAAAATTTTTAGATATTTTAGATCCAAGAGTAAAAAGTTCGTTAAGTGAAGAAGAAATTTTATTTCCCCCATATAATGCAATTCAAATTCAAGATATTCTAAATCAAAGAGTGCAAGAATCATTTAAAGAAGGAGTTATAAGTGAAGGAGTGATTGAAAAATGTTCGGCTTTAGCTGTAAGAGATCATGGTGATGCTAGAAAAGCACTGGATTTACTAAGGATTGCTGGCGAATTAGTTGAAAGAGAAGGAAAGGAAAAAATTATTTTAGAATATATTGATCAAGCTAAAGAAAAGATGGAATCGGATATAATTTTAACATCTATAGAAACACAACCAACACAATTTCAGTTAACTTTGTTTTCTATTTTATTATTGGATAAAAAGAATAGATCTGTTTCAAAAAAAGAAGAAAGAAAAAAAATTTACACTGGTGATGTTTATAATTTATATTCAGATTTATGCGAAAAAACAAAAATTCCACAATTAACTCAAAGAAGAATTAGCGATATCATTGCAGAATTTGATTTATTGGGGATAATTAATGCACAAAATGTAAGTAATGGGAGATATGGAAGAACAAGAGAAATTAGAACTGATTTATCTGATGAATTAGTTTTTAAAATTGAATCTAAACTTTCAGATTCTCTTGGGATTGAAATAAAAGATAGTGCTTCTGTTTTTAGATAAAAAATCAAAAAGAAAATAGAAAAAATAGAAGCAAACAATAAATAAAATTAAACCAGTTTAAGGTTTACAAACAAAATGAAAGAAGTAATGCAATGCCTATTTCGGCAAGGATATTTGATAGAACAAGATGCAGTAAATATTCTCTGTAAAGAAGTTCTTAAGAAAGATAAATTTCATGAAATTCTTATTTCATTTAATCCTCAAAAGGTCATAACGCAAAAATTTATTTTAGAAAAAATTCCGCTTATTTTAGAAAATTTTCAAACAAAATTAAGTGAAGAAACAAAAGAATATTTATTACAATTATCTTCTTTTTATGAATCTAAAGAAAAGGATATATTAAAGAAAGAACAAGAAGAAACAACTCAGATTTTAGAAGGAAAATCTCAAGAAAATAATTCGGCTTGTGAAAATTTAAAAAAAACCATTACAGACGATCAAGAATATGAAAAGGAAATATCTAAAAGATTTAAGGATAGAAAATTTCAAATTTTGGTTTCGAGTGAAATAAAAAATAAAAAAGTTTCTGTAGACAATTTTGTTCAATATTTTAGAGCAAGATACAATTCTCTAAAAATAATTTTGCAAGAAAAAAAATTAGAAAATTTATGTAGTATTGGAAAAATTTCAACCCAAAGAAAAAATCTTTCTATGATTGGGATGGTTTACAATAAGAGAATCACTAAAAATAAAAATCTTTTGTTAGAAATTGAAGATCTTACTGGAAAAATAATTGTTTTAGTTAATTCTAATAAAAAAGAAGTATTTGAAAAAGCAAAAGAAATAGTTCTTGATGAAGTAATTGCTGTAAGTGGAACTGGTTCTTCCGAAATCTTTTTTGCCAATGAAATTTATTTTCCAGAAAGTAGTATTAATGAAAAGAAATACTCTCCAGAAGAAGAATATGCAGCATTTTCTTCTGATTGGCATGTTGGGAGTAAACAATTTTTAGAAGAAAATGCATTACGATTTATTTCTTGGTTAAATGGAGAAATTGGCACAGAAGATCAAAAAAGAACATCAAAAAAAGTAAAATATTTATTTATAGCAGGGGATTTAGTTGATGGAATTGGCATTTATCCAGGGCAAGAACAAGATTTAATAATTAAGGATATTTATTTACAATACAAAAAGTTTTCTGAAATGATTGGTTTGATTAGAAAAGATGTTACGATTATTATCTGTCCTGGAAATCATGATGCTGTTAGATTAGTTGAACCCCAGCCACCTCCTGAAAAAGAATTTTTAGGGGATTTATGCACATTTGAAAATGTTTTTTTAACAACAAATCCTTCTTTAGTAAATATTGGTAAAACAGAGATTTTTCCAGGATTCAAGGTTTTATTATATCATGGAGGGTCTTATGATTATTTTATGAATGATGTAGATTATTTAAGATTAGCAAATGCAAAACTTAAACCGGATATGGTTATGCATTTTTTATTAAAACGAAGACATTTGGCTCCAACACACACGTCAACAACTTATTTTCCTTGCGATGTAGATCATTTATTAATTGAAACGGTTCCTGATATTTTTGTTTCCGGTCATATACATAAGCCAGCAATTTCTTATTATAATAATATTTTAACTATTTCTTGTTCTGCATGGATGTCCAAAACACCATTTCAAGAAAAGATGGGGCATGAACCAGATCCCTGCAAGGTCCCTTTGCTAAATTTAAAAAGCGGAAAAGTAAATATGTTAGATTTTAGTTAAAATAAAAAATTAGATGAGATTAAAATAAAATAAAAAAATATTAAATAGAATAAGATTAAACAAAAATGGAATTACAAGAATATTTTAAAAATATTTTAGATGAAGTGCATAAAACTTATAGCATTGCCACTCTTGCTAGAGAAAAAAATTTAGATCCTGAAAATAAAGTTGAGATTCCTTTAGCAAGTTCTTTAGCTGAAAAAGCAATTGGATTAATTTCTACCATTTATCCACAACTAGATAATACAATTGTTAAAAGAATTTTAGAATTGGAACAAGAATATGGTTCTTTAGATATTTGTGTTTCATTTAAAATTGCAGAAGAAATTGCCGAAGAAAAATTTTGTAAGTTTAAAAATAGACTTGAAGCAATTGATGCAGGGATAAGAGTAGGATTTGCATATAATACCTTAGGGGTTGTTTCTTCTCCTATTGAAGGATTTACTGGATTAAAATTAGAAAAAACAAATGATGGGAACGATTATTTTAAGGTTTATTTTTCTGGTCCAATCCGAAGTGCAGGAACAACAGCCAGTTGTTTAGTTTTAATGTTAATTGATTATTTAAGAGAACATTTTGGTTATGCAAAATATGACCCAACAGAAGAGGAAGTAAAAAGATATGTTACCGAAAATTATGATTATCATACGAGAGTTACAAATTTGCAGTATCTTCCAACAGAAGAGGAAATTGTTTTTTTAGCAAAAAATCTTCCAATTCAAATTGCAGGTGAACCAACAGAAGATAGAGAGGTTTCAAATTATAAAGATCTTAAGAGGGTTGAATCTAATTTTATTCGTGGTGGAATGTGTTTAATTTTTTCTGAAGGATTAGCGCAAAAAGCCCAAAAAGGATTTAGATTATTAAAAGGAGCAAAAGAAAAAGGGTTTATTACTTCTGGTTGGAATTTTTTAGAACAATATATTGAATTGCATAAAAAAAGAGAAGCAGGAAAAGGAGAAGTAAAGGCAACATACATAAAAGATTTAGTTGCTGGAAGACCTGTTTTTGGGCACCCATCTATGTCTGGAGGATTTAGATTTAGATATGGAAAATCTAGAACTAATGGGTTTTCTGCTACTTCTATCAGTCCGGCGACAATGGGAATTACCGATTCTTTTTTATCCTCTGGAACGCAATTAAAAATAGAAAAACCGACGAAGGGATGTGCTATTACTTCTTGTGATGAATTGGATGGACCAATAGTAAAACTAAAAACCGGAAGTGTCAAAAAGATAGATAATTATGAAGAAGCAAAAAAAATATTTAAAGATGTAGAAGAAGTAATTTATTTAGGGGACTTGCTTTTTTCATTAGGGGATTTAATAAATAGAAATTATTCTTTAATTAAATCAGGATATGTTGAAGAATGGTGGGAATTAGAATTAGAAAAAGCAATTAAATTAGAAAATAAAGATCAAGATAAAGAAAAAAAAATAGAAGAAAAAATTGGACGAATAAATAAAAGAAAAATTTCTTTTAAAGAAGCAAAAAATATTTCTGAAAGATTTAATATTCCTCTTCATCCAAAATTTATTTATTATTGGACTCAAATTCAAATTAACGAATTTATTTCTTTATTAAATTGGTTAAACAAATCCGAGATTAGAGAAGAAAAATTAATCTTTCCATATACTAAACAGGATAAAGAAGAATTTAAAGAATCAAAAAGAACGCTTGAACTTTTGGGAATTGAACATGAAGTTACTACTGAAAATGTTGTTATTGATGAAGAGAATACATCTGCAATATTATTTAATTTGGGAATTGAAATAGAAAAAAAAGAAGATGAAGAATTAATCTCTTCGATGAAACTTGGGCAATATATTCCTGAAATTTTAAAAAAATTAGATGAAAATAAAGAAGTATTGGAAAATATTAATTCTTTTTCAAAATTTAAAATAAAAGATAAGGCCGGAACGTTTATTGGAACAAGAATGGGAAGACCAGAAAAAGCAAAACCAAGAGAATTAATTGGTAGCCCGCATGCGTTATTTCCTGTCGGAGAGCAAGGAGGAAAAATGCGTTCATTTCAAGCAGCATTGGAAAGAGGGCAAATTACTGCAGAATTTCCAATTTTTTATTGTGAAATTTGTGGTGAAGAAACAATTTATCCTATTTGCGAATTTTGCGGGAAAAAAACAAAAAAACAATTTTATTGTAAAGAGTGTGGAAAATTAATAGAAACGACAGAATGTAAAATTCATGGAGAAGATAAAGGAATTCCTTATAGAATCAAAACAATTAATACCGAAAGATATTTTAAAAATGCATTAAAAAATTCTTCTCTTGATCAATCACCAAAAATTGTAAAGGGCGTGAGGGGAACAAGCAACACAAATCACATTCCCGAAAATTTAACTAAAGGAATTTTAAGAGCATATTATGGGATTCATGTAAATAAAGATGGGACAATTCGTTATGATGCAACAGAACTTCCGATTACCCATTTTAAACCAAAAGAAATTCGAACAAGTGTTGAAAAATTAAAATTATTGGGATATGAAAAAGATATCTATAATAATGAATTAATAAGTGAGGAACAGATTTTGGAAATTTTTCCACAAGACATTATTCTTCCTTCTTGTCCAGATTCAAAAGATGAAAAGGCAGATGATGTTTTTTTGAATATTTCTTTTTTTATTGATGATTTGCTTTCACGTTTTTATGGAATTGAGCCATTTTATAAAATAAGAAAAAAAGAAGAAATCGTTGGCAATCTTGCAGTTTGTATGGCCCCACATAATTGTGCTGGAGTTATCGCAAGGATTATTGGTTTTTCAAAAGTTCAAGGAATTTTAGCAAGCCCATATATTCATGCAGCAGTAAGAAGAGATTGTGATGGAGATGAAGTTGCCGTAATGATGTTATTGGATGTTTTACTTAATTTTTCAAGAAGTTTTCTTCCTGCTCATCGTGGTGGAACTCAAGATGCACCACTTGTTTTAAATGCAAGAATTAATGCGGGGGAAGTAGATGATCAAATTCTTGATTTAGAATTGGCAAAATATCCATTGGAATTATATGAAATGGCAGAGCAAGGAAAGCATTCATCCGAATTAAAAATTGAAACCGTTAAAACGAGATTAAAGAATGGAGAAGATCCATTTACGCATATGGCATTTACACATGATACCAAAGATTTTAACAACGGAGTAACTAATTCATTGTATAAATCAATTCCCACAATGCAAGAAAAAGTAAATAAGCAAATGCATTTAGCAGGAATAATTCGTGCGGTAAATACAAAAGATGTTGCGAGATTGATTATTGAAAGACATTTTATGAGAGATATTGTTGGTAATTTTAATAAGTTTACGCAGCAGCAATTTAGATGTGTCCATTGTAATGAAAAATATAGACGTCCACCATTATCTGGAACTTGCAGTAAATGTAAAAATGGAAGAATCATCTTTACAATCTCCGAAGGAGGAATTATAAAATATCTTATTCCTGCATTAGATTTAGCAAAAAAATTTGATTTATCAGATTATGTTAAGCAAAATTTAGATATTGTTCAAAAAGCAATTCAAAGTTTATTTGGAAAAGAAGAAGAAAAACAACAAGACTTAAAAAAGTGGTTTGATTAATCTCATTTGGTTAATATTGTTTGGTTAAAATTAATAATAAAAAAATTTATTTTTAATGTTTGTATAAAAAATGGGAAGAAAAAAAATAATAAAAATTCCAAATTCTTACACTATTCTTTGCCCAATCTGCAATAAAAAAAGTAGGATAAAAATAATAAATAAAGAACAATCTTTTCAAACATTTAAATGTAAAAAATGTAAGCAGATAATAAAAGCACCGATAACTTACTGTTGTATTCTTTGTGCATATTCAAGTAAAAAATGTCCTGTAAATCTTTTATTAGAAGCAAATGCTAAAAAATTAGAAATTTCATACAATTAATTTTTATACTAAAAAACAGAAACCCAGAAAAGCAGGGCTTTTCTGGTCCAGAAAATCTTACGATTTTTTAGGAATCAAATATAAATCACACCCCCTCAAAAATCAAAGATTTTTGAGATGTAGGAAATTTGATAATTTCTAAGCGTTTTAAGGTATGGTACTAAGGATTTCGCGATTTTGTTTTCAATTTTAATGTAACTATTTAATTTTCAAATAAAATAATAAATAATCACTGGAAGAATTAAACAACCCATCAGATTGATTTTTTTTATTCCTAGTTCAGAGCATAAAATCCCTATAGCACTAGAAATAATTAAAATTAAGATAGATATCCAACCAGAGATAAAAAAGCAAATAATAAAAATAAATAATATAATTAAAATGCATAATAATGGATAATTTACTTTAGTAATTATTTTGGAAAATATTCTTGCAAATAATAAAGATAAAATAAAAGAAATTCCTGAAGCAAAAAGACAAACTGCTAAGCAAATTAAAAGTGTTTTAAATTCAAATGAAGGAAATAATTTACCTATTATTACTGCACTTCCTGTTCGGGGCTTATTTATAGAATATAGTGCGACAAAACTAAATATCATAACCATCATATTTATTGCTCCTACAAGAAATAAAAAAGATTGGTTTGAATTTTTTTTAAAAAAAGAAGAAATAGTTGCTGCCTGACTTGAACCTATTCCCGGGAAAAATGAAACAAGCAAACTGGAGATAAGTGCTTTAATAAGATTAGAATTAATTTCTTTTTTATTCATCTTAATCGAAATAATTTTTTGCGGTGGAATTTTTACTTTTTCAAATATACTTGAAAATAATAACGATGTTCCAAACAGTCCAGAAAATAAGGGTAAAAGGGGTTCATTTACTAACGGGAAATTTAATAATATGAATCCTAAAATACCAGAAAGAAAAAAAATAAATATTGAATAAACAATTTTTTCTTCAGTTAATATTAAAAATAAGGCAAGTAAAATAAGAATTAAGGGAATTAAAGGAGAAAGAATAGCATAAAACTTTGGAAGAAATAATAGTAATAGTGGCGCGAATGCAATTGCAACCAATGCTCCAAATAAACAGCCAATTACTGAGAGTTTTACGGCGGCATATCCCATGCCCTTCAGGAGTAATTTATGCCCCGGCAAGATACTTAAAGCAGTTGTTTCTTCTGGTGCGCCTAAAAAAATTCCCGGAATAAAATCAATAAAATTTTGAGTAATTGACATACTAACAATAAAAACCCCCAAGGAGATAGAAGAAATAAAAAATGTATCTTGTAATTTTAAACTTACTGAAAAAAGAATAATTGAAACTAAATTAGTATGAATTCCTGGAAGCAATCCGCAAATTATTCCAAAAATTATTCCCAAAACTGCAAAAAGTAAAATTTCTAATATCATATTAATAACTCTTTTTTATACTAAAAAATAAACTTTTATTGCTTCTAAAAATATTTCCTGATTATATTCTTTTAATATTCCTTCAATTACTATTTCTTTTTTTTCTAAATACCCCTTTGATATTTCTTTTAAATCGGTATCTAAAAAATTTCCGTTTATTTTTACTGAATTGTTTTTATTATCAAAAAGAAAAAAATAGCATTTTAAAATTTTTTTAACAGAATAGCAATTTTCTTTAATAAAATTGGCATTCTCATTTATATCTTCGGTTTTTGATAAAAATCCCTTAATTAAAATTTCTTGATTTAAATATTTAGAATTATTTTCTTTTAAATCTAAAATAGATACTGTTGGTTTAGGATAAAGTTCTGTAAGAAAAAATAAAATAAAAATTCCGATAATCGAGATTATTAAAGAAACTTTTAATAGTTTTTTTGTTTTCATTTAATGGAATAAAGAGTTATTCAACTTCTTTTTTTTCTATTTTTGTTCCGCATTCTGGGCAAAATTTTTCATCACCAGTTAAATTAATTTTACAATTCGGACAAATAATTGGGTCTTGCCTTCTTTCAATAATTGGTTGATATCCTGAACGCCCACTTATTAATTTTCCAAATGCATCCATTACCTTTGGATCATTCATGTAAGATCTTAAATCTCTGCATCCTCCACTAGTCATGGCCATTTTGTTTTTTTACCTCTATTTTGAATACTTAAAATATTAAATATTTTTTATTCTGCTTTTTTAATTTTAAAATAATATTTAAATGTTTTCATAATAAAACGAATAGATCATGAAAAAAATCAAAAAAATCAAAAAATCAAAAGATTAAAAAAAACCTTAAATAAAAAGAATTAAAAAACATCTTGTTTTTAAAAGATAATAGAAAATGTTTGATAAATTTGGAAATTCAATAAAGGGTATAATAAATCGGTTAGCAAATGCCGTATTTATTGATAAAAAGATTATTGAAGAAACAATAAAGCAATTGCAAAGAGCATTGATTGAGGCAGACGTAGATATTAATATTGCAAAGGAATTGGGGGAGAAAATAAGAGCAAAAGCTTCTGAAAATATTAAAAATTTAGAAAAAAAAGAGCAATTAGTAGATTTATTGTATAAAGAATTAATTGAAATTCTTGGCAAAGATTATTATGAATTAGACATTAATAGAGAGAAAAAACCTTTTAAGATTATGCTTGTTGGTCTTTATGGGGCAGGTAAAACTACAACTGCTTCTAAAATTGGATTTTATTATAGCAAAAGGGGGTATAAGGTAGCATTAATTGGGTTGGATGTTCATAGACCTGCAGCACCAGAACAGTTAGAGCAGATGGCTAAAAAAGCGAATCTTTCTTGTTTTATAGATAAAGAAGAAAAAAATCCATTAGCAATTTATGAAAAATTTAAAGAACAATTAAAAAAATTTGATATTGTAATTATTGATACTGCAGGGAGGGATGTTCTAAATAATGATTTGATTTCTGAAATTAAATTAGTTCAAGAAGAAATTTCTCCAGATAAGATATTATTAATTCTTCCAGGGGATATTGGAAAAGCAGCGAAGAAGCAAGCAGAAGGATTTTCAAAAGCATTTAAGATAAATGGAGTTGTTTTAACAAGGCTGGATGGAACTGCAAAGGGGGGTGGGGCATTAATTTCTTGTTCTGAAACTAAATCTCCTGTATTATTTATTGGAACAGGGGAAAAGATACAAGATATTGAAAGTTATGATCCTGAATCATTTGTTTCTAGACTTCTTGGAATGGGGGATTTAAAATTTTTGTTAGAAAAAGCAAAAACTACTATTGAAGAAAAAGATCAAAAAAAAATGCAAGAAAGATTAAATCAAGGAAAATTTACTTTGGTAGATTTGTATGATCAGATAAAAGCAATGCAAAAAATGGGTCCATTAGATAAAATTTCTGAATTAATTCCTGGAATGAGTAATTTAATGGGTAAAAAAGATTTTTCAAAAGTTTTTAATGCTCAAGAAGATAAAATGAAAAAATGGAAATATGCTATTGATTCTATGACTGAATATGAAAGAGAAAATCCAGAAACATTAAATAATTCTAGATTAAATCGGATTTCAAAGGGGAGCAATGTTCCTATTTCAGAAATAAGAGAATTAATTAAACAGCATAAGGTTATGAAAGACATGATTATTGCCCAATCTTCTAAAATGAAATCTTTGAATAATCTTGATCCTGAAAAATTAATGCGTGGAGATTTACAAGGATTAAAGAAAAAAGATTTAATGAAACTAATGAAATCGATGAAAGGATTAAAATCTTAATTTTTATACTAAATTTTTTTAGAAAAATTTAAGCTAAGAATAAAAAATATTTTATCTATTTTTTAACGGCTATCTCTTTTGTGATTACCCAACCAGCAAATAAAGTTACAATAAAAAGAATAATAATTGTGAATATGCTTGGTTGTAATAAAAATTCTTTTGGTCCTTGTAAATATCTTCCAATTAAATCCCCAAAAACATATGTGGAAGTAATAAAGAAGATAACTATTAATAGTATTACAATAATCCAGGCAAACCATGGAGGGAAAAAGGTGTCTATATCTTTATGGATCATTCCAACAACTAATGAAATAAATAATAGACTTACTAAAAATCCGGCAACCCAGGGAGTTATTAATTCTACATATTTCACTGCATTTGCAGAAACTAAAAATAAGATGGCAATTAAAAAACCAATCATGATGTTTAAGAATTTATGTTCTCCTAATAATTTTGTTTTAGATAATAATGCAGAAGTTACACTAAAAACTAATAAAAATCCAAAGACAGGGATTGCTGTTGAAATTCCAGTTAAATCTATTGTTGTCATTTAATTTAATAAAATTTATTTATCCTTTTTGCCTTGAATTAGATCTTGAATTAGATTCATCTTTATTTTCTTTTTTAGATGAATTATAAACTGCAAAAATCATTAGCCCTACAATCAATAAAATAATAATCAATGGTGCGTTTTGTTGAATAATATAATAAATATTTGCTCCAAATAAAACATTCAATAATCCTGATCTTCCAATTACTACTAAGAATAATGCTCCCCCTGCAATTCCAAAAATCCATTTCCAGATATCTTTATCTTCTTCTTCTTTAAGTGCAAATCCCAATAAGATTACTAAAACTAAAAGGATTGCAACACCTAAAGCTAAGTTAGCAAATAGATACATAAAGAAACTGGAGATATATGCGTTTGAAATAGTAAAAAAAGCAATCACCATTGATAAAACTAAATTAACACCTTTATTTTGAAAAACATTTATTTTTTCAAGAATTGCAAATACAAGGGCAAAGACAAATACAAATGGCATTAGAATATCAAAGACACCATACTGGCTCATTTGCAATACAACTTCTCTAAATCCACCAATAAATCCATATTCTACCATCTTTTTATTTTATAATATTGTTTATTTAATTTAAATATCTTTTTAATTTTTTAAATATAATTTTTAATTATTTTGTTCTATTTACTTTTTCCACTTAAAACAACAACTAAAGCAATTGCACCACCCAAAACAACAACCATAATAATTGTTCCGATGATACTAGAATTGACTTTGATTTTATCCCATAATCCGGTTACCCAAAGTAATGCCCCAATAAATGCTAATCCAAATAAAATTCCCAGAGTTATTAAAAGACCGGGGGCAGTGTGTAAGCCTAAAAATCCAAAAATTAAATAAAATCCTAAAATTATTACAATAAAAACAGAAACAATTGGTATAAATTTTTGTGTAAATCCTACAGCATATGGAACTGTGACAAAAAGAAAAGAGAATACTAATGAAACAATTAAATCTACACCCTTATTATCTCCTAAAACTTGTGTCTTTTTTAATATTGCAAAAACAATTACAAAAATAAGTAAAAAAGGGAGAATTACATTAATAAAAAAAGGATCTACAAATATTGTTTCCATTGTTTTTTAGGTTATTTAGAGATTTAATTCTCGTCGTTTATTTCTGCTACAGGTATTGCTGCTTTGCTAATAATTACGACTTCACCAAATGCTTTGATGTATTGGTGTGGGATGATTAACCCCTTGGCCCCACTTAAAAGTTGAGCGACCATGCTATCTCTAGATATTTTTACTCTCCAACTGTCTACCTTGTTATCATAAAGATTTGCTTCTTCCATTACTCCAAGATATTCCCCTGAATCTGTAAAAACTCTCATGCCAACAACCTCACTAACTCTTAAAATTTTTAACATTTTTTTGCCTCGTTTTTGTGTTATATTCATTTATTTAATTAAATATAGAAGATTAATAAAAAAAGTGTTTATATACTTTTCTAATATTTTGCAAAATAAATTTTAACCGGTGGCAATTCCAGAGATTGAAGCAAATGCCAAAGCATTTAAAGCAATTATTGAAATAAATGCTACAATTGAATATAAAATAATTCCTGTTTTTAACATTTTTGAAATTTCATATTTTTCTCCTAATTTATCTTCCCCTGATTCTATTGAAACCAGAGTTTTTGTTAAGATAAATATAACTTCAATAAGATAAATACCAACAATTATCTGCATAAAATAAGGGGGAATCATTGCGCTTACGTCGAACATTTCCAATAATTGAGAAATATTCATTCCACCAAGAGCATTCTCTCCTAATGAATTTTGAGCAGTCATTAAATCTTTTAATTTTAGTAAAATCATAGTTATCATTGATGATAATCCCACAACAATCGCGGATAATAAAGGAGCAAGAAAAGTCATATTACTTTTCATTTCACTTGTAACATCTGCCAATAAATCTTTTAATCTTTCTTCAACTTTGTGAATATTTTTTAAATAATTGCTAATAGACATTAATGCTTTTGCTGCAACAGGTAATCCTTTCTTTACGGATTCTGTTAAAATTTTCATACTTGTTTTTACTAATGCTGAAGGATAACTATTAATTGCTCCACGATTTTTATCAAATATTGCGTTTTCTACAGAAAGCCCGGCTTGTTGGATATTGGTATTAACTAATGAAAAAAATCCAGCGGTAGGAGTATCATGAAGTGCCATAGCAACTCTTCCAAATGCCATTTCTGCGGGAATGCCGTCGGCTAATCGATTTCCTAGTTGAAATATGGTTCCCGAAAATTCTTTTTCTAAATTTTTAGTCTCTTTTCTCATTTGAATTAATTTTTTTGTTTTTGCATCATATGCGACGGTAAAAAAAAGCATAATTCCTAAGGGGATTAAAAGGCTTAATAATAAAGCAAGTAGTCCAAATGGGCCAACCGTTCCAGTAGCGGTAGATTCAAATCCAAATAATTTTTGATCTTGAAAAAATGGAAAATTAATATCTCCAAATGTTAAATTTGGATCTATCCCGATTGATTTTCCAAATAATTGGATAAGGAATGGAGAAAATCCTAAAAGTAATAAAGGAAATGCTAGAAGGAAGGAAAATAAATAAACACTTTTGTCGGCATAATATTTATAATTTGGATTTCTTTCAAGTAATTCTGTTTCTCCAAATCCACCCGGTCTTTTTGAAAGAATATTGTTTGTCATATAAAAAACAATAAATGGAACAAAAACATTAAACAGTAATGCTAAATGATACCATTTAACTGCTCCTTGCAAAAGTGTTGAAGCTAATGGAAGTAAGGATAATCCTAATGTTGGAAGAACAATTCCTAACATGTAAATATTTGTTATTGGTGATTTTACATCATGGGTGTAAGCCAATGTTTTTTCATAAACTCCATCTAATATAATTTCTAAAGATTTTTCTAATATTGCGATTCTTCTTTCTTCACTTGGTTCATATAATGAAGATTCAATTAAATGAACTGCTTCAACAAATTCTAAACTATAATCCCTCCAAGATTCTAAATAATCTTCTAAACTTTCTTTTATTGTAGGGAATTTTCCTGTTTGAACATTCCAAAATATTTTTTTAAAATCTAAAGATAAAGGAGGCTGCAAATATTCTGATGCAAATTTAATTGCTCTTTCTAAATTTGAGGTATGTCTCATATAGACAACCAAATAAAGAATTGCAGGAACCATTTGAGAAGAGGCTTTTAATCTCCAAGTTTGTGCTATTCTCTTAGGAATTGAACTAACATAAGTGTATAAGAATAAAGATAATACTATTAACATAATAAATAATAATACTGGAAAGGCATTGGTTAAAAAATAAATTCCTACAGATAATAAAATTGAAATAAAAAAACAAGAGAGTAATACAAACATATTGAATCCCGAAACTTCTCCTGGAGAAATTTCCAATCTGGCCTCAGTTATTTCTTTTTGCAATTTTTTTCCATCTTTCTCCGAAAGCTTTATTTGTAAAATTGAACCAATATTCTTGCATAATTTTTCATAAGAATTTAAATTTGAAAGTGTTTCTTCTCTGAATTTTTGATAGTCTTGAGAGTAATTAATATCTCCTTCGTTATATATTTGATCTTCTATTTTTGAAGAATATTTTTTTAAGATTTCTCTTGTTTTATCTGATGTCATCCTCTTTTTTTGTAATTTTAATAAAGAATTTAAGATAACTTATTATAAAAACCTAACTAATTTAAATCTCGTTTAAATGGGCTTTTGAAGTTAAACTAGCCATTGTTTTATTAAATAAGAAATTCCTAAAAGGATTATAATCAAAATAATAACATATAAAATAATTTTTCCAACTGCTTCTTCCATTGCCCGTTTATCAAATTTTTTTATTTTTTCTATCTTCTTTATTTTTTTTAATATCTTTTTCATTTTATAAATATTAATTCAATTCGTCTTCATTTGATTTTTTTAATTCTTCAACACGAATAGAAATTTGATTATTTTCTAATTTAAAATAAATCATTTTTGGTTCTATTTTTAAATTTACTTGTTCTCCCTCGTTTAGAATTTTATAATCTACGGAACGACAATATGTACAGGTTTTTTCACATACACAAATTAAATTGTTATCAAAATAATTATTTGGTTTTGAATATTCTTTATTAATATTATTTTCCGCATTAAAAGAAACAATTTTCCATCCAACTGGTGCGAGTAATTGTAGAGATTCTTCTGTTCCTTCATCAAGGGAAGTAATAATCTGATTTATTCTTTCTACTGTCCCTTTTGCTTGCTGATCCCGAGTATTTGAACAGCTATATGTTGAGGATATAATGGCAATTATTAAAATTATTCCAGCAATTGCCAAAAATATTTCAGATAGATTATTTAATGAAAAAGAAATACCCTCTCCTTTTTTGTCCATATTCTTTATCTTGGTTAAATTTTTTTCCATTTTAAATAACTGACTTTAATTTAATTTTTCTATTTTTATCTTAGGAATTTTTTGGGATGCTCTCTGTACTTGTATTAAGTAAACCAAAAACGGATTTTAATTTATTTCCAATTTCTGTAAAAAATGTTTTTTCTGCAGAGGAAAAAATAAGAATAATTACAACTAATGTTAATATTGCAAGAATTAAGATTATTACTGTGTTTATTGAGAGTTCTACTCCATGTTTTCTCATTTTTAGCTAGTTTTATTTATTCTTTAGATTTGAATACTCAAATTAAAAAATAAAATTAAGCAGTACAGGTTTCTTGGTTATATCCTTTCTCTTTACACTCTTGCAAATTATATGCTGCAATTATATTATCCATACACATGTGTGGTTCTTTAATTGTGCTTTTGTCTTTTTGGACGGTTATATCTATATTTGTTGTGCACAGGTTATTAATATTCTCCGCACTACAATATATGCTACACTTTTGTCTTGCACTATTCAAATCTGTTTCGCTGTATACATTTGCAATTCCTGCAATTTTACCCCATAAACTGGTCATTCCACCAGTAAAGTAGAGTGCTAGTACAACTAAAACCAAAACTGCTAAAATTAAGATAACTATTGTTGAAATATTTATTTCAACTCCTCTTTTATTTATTTTCATCTTTTAGAAAATGTTTTTTTATTTTTAAAAGTTTCTAAATTCAATTTTTATTCTTTTTTTTGTTTTTTTTACTTTTTCTTGGTTTTTTGTTTTTATCTTTTTTATCTTTTTTAAAATAATTCTTTTTAATAAGCAGATTATAAATTTTTAAGAAGTTTGCAATAACTTTTTTGCAAAAAATTAAAGGCAATCAATAAATATTTATACTTTCAAAAAGAGGAGATTATATGTTTGGAATAAAAAAAAGATGGAATATTCCTTCAAAAAAAGGAATGATTTGGAACGAAATTGGTTTTTGGATTATTGCCTTAATACTTTTATCAATTCTCTTAATTTTTATTTTCTTTCTTGGAAAAGGAGGGAATAGTATGATTGACAATTTAAAAGAATTTTTAACATTTGGGAGATAATTTGCAATATAAATTAAATAAATGAATAAAACCTGGTAAAAATTGATAAAACCCCTAAATTATTAAATTAAATAAAAAATATCAAAAAGTATCAAAAAAGCATTGAAAAAATATAATAAATAAATTAAAAATAAATAAAAAAACAAAAATGAGTGAATCAGTGAATAATGTAATTAAAGGGGTAATTGTTCTCGGAGTAATTGTTATTACTTTAATTTTTATAATTCCTCTCTTTTCGGAACAGATAATTCCGGGTTTTCAAAATCTTTTTGGAACAAAATTATCCGATGTTCAAATTCAAGGAAGTAATAAAAATTTTAATAGCCTTATGAACAATATTCAAAATTGTTATCTTTCTGAAGACATAAACTGTTTTTGCGAAGGATTTCCAAACTATCCTGCAACATTTCCATTAAATACTAACTTAAATTTTAAAATAGAAGGAACCGATACAACAATTGGATTATATTCTGGAAAAACAAAATTATTTGAAGAAAAAACTGCTGCTTCTATTTTAACAACTTTGGTAATTGAAGACAGCGGAAAGCAAGGTTTTGATTTTAATACTGCATTAAATAATTATAATTTTAATAATAAAAATTTAGATTATTCTAAAAATTTACCTTTTTTATCTTCGAGTACATTAAAAGAAGGGCCAAGATTAATTTCAGGAACATTATATAAAGAAAAATCAGATAGAATTTATCTTTTACTTACAGACGACCCAAATATTCAAGAATTAAAGATGGATGAAATTCCTTATTGTAATCTTGAAAAAAAAGGACAGTTAATTAGTTAATTGATTAATTTGTTAAATGGTTGATTAATTGATTTATTAATTCATTAATATGCTGGTGCGTTAAATATTTAATAGATAAAATCATTAAATTATTGGATAAAAAGAATTAAATAAGAAAAATTAAATATTTAAAGAATTAAATAATCTGATAAGAAAAAAAGATGGCAATAAAGCAAAATAAAAAAGCAGCAATAACTCAGGCAGCAATTGTTTCTATAATCATTCTTGTTGTTTCTTTAGCAATTATCATTCCCCTTTATACTACTTTTAATTCAAAGTCTACGTTTGATAAAGAAGCTTGTCGTTCTTCTGTTTATTTTCGAGCAAATGAAATTTTAAAAGGAACACATATTACTGGAGAGCTGTATCCTTTAAAATGTAAAACAGAAGAAATTAAAATTTCTTCGAGTAATGACGAAATAATAAAAAAAGAAGTTGCAACAGCAATGTATGAATGTTGGTGGATGATGGGCCAAGGAAAGGTTGATTTTTTTTCTCCAACTAGTTGGTGGGATATTAAAAGTCCATTTGGAACAGAGAAAGCAACATGTATTGTTTGTTCTACAATTGAATTTGAAAAAGGAGCAAAAAATAAACAAATCAATATTGTAAAATATTTAGGAGAACAAAAAGTTCCATTAAATGAAATAACCTATTTAGAATATCTTTCTAATAATGAAGGAACAAAATTACCTGCAAATCTAGAATTAAAACCAATTGATACTAATAAGAATTATATGGTTGTTTTTACTGGGATGAAAGGAACGAGTTATGGGGATTTGGGAAAGATTAGTGGTAGTGCAATATTAGTTAGTACCGCTACAGGGGGAGCAATAGGTAGTGTTATTCCGGGTGTTGGAACTTTGGTCGGAATGGGAATTGGATTTTTATCTGGTTTAGTAAGTTCAGTTTTTGTTAGTAGTGCGAATGTTGCTACAAACATACATGCTTCAAGTATTCATTGCGATGGGGCTCTTGGCGGTTGTTTTGCAATAAGTTTAGTAGAATCAGGAACAACGGATTTAACAAAAACTTGTCAGAAAATTGAGAGTATTCCCTAAATAAATAATATAAACAAGATAAAGAATAAAGAATGTTTTTATTTTTATTTATACATTTTATCTACTGCATCTTTTGCAAATTCTTTTACAAATCTATCTATGCCTGAAGGAAGTCCAGTAGGTACTTCATCTATTATGTTGCATGCAGAATTTTTTTCAGAACCACCTTCGGAAATTCCTTCTTCAACTAAAGACATTATTTTTTTGGTTTTTCCATTTCCTAAATACCCATCACCAATATTTTCGATAGAACTCTTAAATTGATTTAGAGATATTCCTCCTTCTTTTAATTGTCTTTCTAATTCTGAAATTTTTTCTTTATCTTTTTTATTGGAATATGTTTTGAGTTTATTAGAAACAGAATAAATTCCTCTTCTTTTTTCTCTTTCATTTTTTAAACTATCCACAATATCATGATTTGATAAGAATTCTATTTCTTTTGGAAGCCAATTGACTAAATTATAGGTGTGGTAATAATCCATAAAAACCTCTCCTTGGGATTCCATTTGTTCTTTAATATTATCTAACATTAATTTTCCGGTTCCCAAATAGATTCCTGCGGCAAATAAGATTGCAACTAGACATCCTTTTTTTTCAATTTTAAATTTTCCTCTTTTTATTTACAAATACAAAGTAATAAATATATTTAAATCTTATTTATTTTGAAAAATTAATTAAAAATGAATAAAAGAGGATTTGATTTATTGAATGAAGCAGTTTTTGATATTTTTGTGATAGTTATCATTTTATCTGCGGGTCTTTTTTTTATTTCGGATAATGCTTCTGGAAAGATGGTTATAAAACAATTAGTTGCAAAAGAAATTTGCATTTTTGGTAATTCTATGGAAGAAAATTCAGAACTAATTATTCAAACACCCTTAATCGTCGAAAAAACAGATAATGAGATTATTGTGAAATCTTCAAATATTGATTATGGATATCGGTATGTTTGCATTACCTCAAAAAATATTCAATTCGAAGAAATAAATGAAGGAATAAGGATAATTTATTCAAGGGAATAATTGCTCAAATAAAAGAGATGTAAATAACAAAATAATAATTAAAATAAGAATAAATAATAATTAAAATATTCAAACTTAAATAAATATAAATAAAGTTAATAAAAGCAATAAAAATAAAAAATGAATAAAAAAGCGCAATCTGGATATGGCGTACATTTTATAGTTCGATTTATAATGATTATTTTAGTTCTCGGAGGAATAAGTATTGCACTTTTTGTTTATTATACCAAACCAATTGATTTAAGAAAAAATGAAATTTTAATAGCAAATAATAAATTAGTGGAATGTATTCAAAAAAATTCAGCATTTCTTTTAGAAGAAGAGGGATTATCCTTGCAAGATTGTGCAAATTATGATAAAGAAAATTTTGGTACAATTATTTATTTAGAAGATAAAGAAATAAAATTTGGAAGATTTGCAATTTATGAAATTTGTTCTTCAGCTAAAAAGATTGAATCAAAAGTTATTTGTTATAAAAATAATTATCTATTTTTAAAAGATGGAAAATTAGAAAGAATTTCAATTTTAACAGGAGAATCTAAGATTGGATTAAATGTAAAATAATTGTTTAAAATTAAATAATTAAAATAAGATTTAAGAAAAAACGCAAAAAATGAAGATAAGCAAAAAACAAAATAAGAAACAAATAAAAATAGAAAAATAAATAAAAAATTAAAAAAATTAAAATGAGTTATAAAATAAACAAAAAAGCCCAAGTAGGAAAAGCATTGCAAGATTCTTTTGCTTCTTTCGCAATTATCATTCTATTGATTGCTTTTTTACTTATTGTTTTAAGTTTTTCAATAACAAATCAAAAAGCAATAGATTATACTCTGCAGAAAAATAAAGAAGTTACAGAAAGTTCAATAATTTTAGAGCAAATTTTAAATTCAAAAATAGAATTAATGGAAGATAATTTAATTTCTGATCAAATAACAAATTCTGCTTCCAAACAAATTACTTTTTTTGAATTATTAATTTTACATGAATTTTCTCCAGAAGAAAAAATTTATTCTCAAAAGATAGAAGAGCAAATAAATATAATTAAAGAAATTTATCCAAATTTTAAATTATCAAAAATTGAAAATTTTAATGATGAAGAATATTTTCCTGAAAAAATGATTTTAATTCCCTCGCTAAGTTCAAATAATAAAGTTGTTTATGAAATAAGTATTTAATTAATAAAAAATAAATAGAAAATTTAAACATGAAAAAAATTATCCCTAAAAAAATGAATAAAAAAGCAACTCTCTTTGGTTGGCTTTTAGTAATTGTAACGATTATATTAATTGGTTCTACCATTGCTTCCTTTAATTCAATAAAAAATAAGTTATCTTTAGAAGTAGAATCTTCGTCAAAGATAAATGAATTAAATTCATTAAATGGAAATTATGCTATTTATTTAAATCGTTCATCAAGTTTAGCCTTGCAACAAGCATATTTTGATACAATTTCAAACATAAAACAATCTGCTTCTGCAAGTTGTCAAGAATCAGATGGTAAGATTATTCTTTCTTCTTTTTGCGGGATAGAAAAAGAGAATATTGAAAAAGAATTTTTAAAAAATTTTAATAGAGAATATTTAACATTTGCTTTAAATTATCCATTTCAAGATGAAATCTTAAGTCCTTCATCGGAATTCGAATCTTTATTATCTGAAGGTATCTTAATCATCTCTCATAAACAAAAAGAAATTTCAACAAAAGAAAAAATAGAAACGCAATTTTTTAATTATACTTATACCCTAAAATCTTCTCCTGAATTTATTTATGATTTAGAAAAAGAAAAAATTTATTTGGCAGAAATTGTTGAAATATCTGATAAATTAAAATTGCTTCCTTCTTCTTGCAAAAATTGGGAAGAGCAACAAGCAAAGAAAGAATGTATATCTTCAATTCAATCAAATAATTTTGAAATTTCTTTTCTTGAAGAAGATAAATTTATTAGATTTATTTTAAGTTCTAAAGATAAATTTGTATATTTTGATTTTAATTCTGGTGAAAAAATGAAGTACGAATATATTTCATTTACTTTTCTTTTACCAAAAGAATAAATTTAATGGCTTTTTATAATTTTTTGTAATTTTATTATTTAATTGTAACCTTTTGATTGTTTTTGTGATGCTTTTTTTGTTATTTTCCATTATAAGAATGTTTAAAAAGTTGTTAGGTTTTTTTTAATTATGGTTGAAAATTATAAACAGATAATTGAAAGAATTGCTAAAGAATCAAATCTTTCTATAGAAGATATTGAAAGAAGGATTGAAGCAAAAAGAGCAAAATTATCGGGATTAATTTCTTTAGAGGGAGCAGCACAAGTAATTGCTGCTGAATTAAAGGTAAATATTGAAAAATCTTGGTATAAAATTTCTGAATTAAATATTGGGATGAGAAAAACAAATGTCATTGGAAAAATTATTCAAATTTATCCTATTAGGACCTATAAGAAAAATGAACGAGAAAATGAAATTGGCAGTTTTATGATTGCAGATGATACGGGAAATATTCGTGTGGTATTATGGGATACAAATCATATTCAGAAAATTAAAAATGCAGAAATAAAAGAAAATGAAGTTATTGAAATAAAAAATGCAGATGTTCGTGGAACAATGAATAAAGAATTGCATCTAAATTCTTTTTCCCAGATTAATAATTCTGAAGAAAAAATAGAAAATGTAGTTTTAACTGAAAAAAGAACAAATGATCTTATTACTAAAATTTCTGAATTAAAACAAGATGCATATGCAAACATTCGTGGGACAATTGTTCAAATTTTTCAACCTTCTTTCTTTAAGGTATGCCCTACATGTAATATGAAAGTAACCTTTGAGAATGAAAAAGCAATTTGCCCAAAACATGAATTGGTTGTTCCTAAAGAAAAAGCAATTTTAAATTTGGTATTGGATGATGGGACAGATAATATTAGAGCAATTGTATTTACCGAGGCAATAGCGGATTTGTATGGTACAAGCGGGGATGTTGAAATTTTAAAAGATTCTAGTTTTAATGAATCAAAAAAAGCAGATACTATTGGAAAAGAATTTATTGTAAATGGAAAAGCAAGACATAATGTTTTATTTGATCGTGATGAGTTTGTTATATCTAGAATAAGGGAAGCAAATCCGGAAGATTTAATTAAAGAACTCTTGAAAGATACTGAAAATAACACAAAATAAAACGTATTTTTAAGTATATATTTATTTAAAAACTAAAAAAACTAAATAATACACGAGGTATTAATATGGTTAAGGAAAAAACAAAAGAGAAGAAAAAAGCAGAAGATGAAATGGGGTTAAAACTCACAGATCTTCCTGGAATTGGCCCAACAACTGCTTCAAAATTAGAAGAAAATGGTTATTCTGATTTAATGTCTGTAGCCGTCATGAATCCTTCTGATTTAAGTTCATTATGTGATTTAAGTGAAGCAGTTGCAAGAAAAGCAATTTCTGCGGCAAGAAAAATGTTAAACCTAGAATTTCAAGATGCAACAGAGTATGTAAAAAAAAGAGAAGAAATTTATCATATTACTACAGGGTCAAAAAATTTAGATAATCTTCTGGGAAGTGGGGTTGAAACAAAGGCAATTACTGAAGCCTTTGGGGCGTTTGGAAGTGGAAAATCACAGCTTGCACATACTTTAGCTGTAACAGTGCAACTTCCAAGAGAGCAAGGTGGTGCAGACGGAAAAGCAGTTTGGATAGATACAGAAGGAACTTTTCGTCCAGAAAGAATTAAGCAAATTGCAGAATTTAAGGGATTAGAATCAGAAAAAATATTGAAGGGTATTTTTGTTGCAAGGGCATTTAATTCAGATCATCAAATTCTTCTTGTAGAAAAAGTAATGGATTTGATAAATAAAGGTGAGCCAATAAAACTATTAATTGTTGATAGTATTACCGCACATTTTAGGGCGGAGTTTGCAGGTAGAGGAATGCTTGCAGATAGACAGCAGAGAATAAATAAGCATCTGCATACTTTGATGAGATTAGCTGAATCAAAAAATATTGCTGTTTATATGACTAATCAAGTTATGGCAAATCCGGCGGTTATGTTTGGTGATCCAACAACTGCAATTGGCGGGCATATTGTTGCTCATGCATCTACCTATCGAATTTATTTGAGAAGGGGAAAAAAGAATTCACGAGTTGCAAAAATGATTGATTCTCCAAATTTACCTGAAAATGAATGTGTTTTCTTTTTAAGTGATAGAGGAGTAATAGATCTTGAAGAGGAATAAATAAAATTTGTTTTTAAAATTATTCTTTAAAATGAGATATTCTTAAATTATTCTTAATTAGATAGTCTTAAATATTTATTTTGTTTTAATTTTTTATGGATAAATTAGACTTTAATAAAATTATTGAGAATTATTTGGTAAGAGAAAATAAACCCAAAGAAATTGGTAGATATTATCCTAGTGAAATTGGGGGGTGTATTCGGAAAACATGGTTTTCTTATAAAAATCCTAGAGAAACAGATGCAGATTTATTAAGAATTTTTGAAGCAGGAAATTTATTGCATGAGTTTATTACCCAAGTTATTAAAAGTGAAAAAAATCCGGATATTGAATTAATAAAAAGTGAAATGCCCATTAAGATTGAAGAAAAAGATTTTATTATCTCTGGAAGAATTGATAATTTGATCTTATTAAAAATTAATGGAAAACAATATCTCATAGAAGTAAAATCTACTAAAATGCTTCCAAGAAAAGCAAATGAAAGTCATAAAATGCAATTACAATTGTATATGCATGCGACAAATATTCATTCTGGCTTTTTGTTATATATTCAAAAAGATAATTTACAAGTATGTTCTTTTGAATTTAATTATGATTCTGAAGAAGCTGAAAATATTTTAAGAAGATTTAGAGAATTGCATTTATCTTTAAAACATAATACTATTCCAAAACCGGAAGCAAAGATTTCAGAAGAAAAAAATTGGATGTGTTTATATTGTCCTTATAAAAAAGAATGTGCTGAAGCAGATAAATAATTGTTTTTTATTAATGATGAAAGAAAATTCAATTGAAGAAATTACTCTTAGAAAATACGAATCTCCGATAAACCTGGAGAAGAGAGAGATTATAAAAAAGATTTGTTTGAGTTTGGGATTGTTGCAAGAAGGAGATTCAAGGGACGTAATTGTAGATATTCTTTTAGCATTAGTTATAGCAAAAAAAGAAAATAAATCTTTTTTAACTCCTGATGAAATTCAGAAAAATTCAATTATGTTAAGACAAAATTATAATTTGGAGATTAAAGGGATTGCCGAATCAAATATCCGAAGACAGTTAAAAAGATTAAAAGATTTATTTTTGATAGAGAAAATTGAAAAAGGTTATAGAATTAATGAACAAGATACTTTGTTAAAAATTTTTGAAGAAAAAATTGAAAAATTTTATCTTTCGGGGATTATTTCTAGAATTAAAGAATATTTATCTGAAGTAGAAAAAATTTGATTTTTTTCTTAATTGATTAAAATATTAAAAAAAATAGACGATAGAATTTGTTTTTAAAAAAAATAAAAAAGAAAAAGAAAAAAATTTAAAAGAAGATTAATCTTATTTCTTCTTTTTCTTTGTTGTTTTTGCTTTCTTTTTTGCTACCATTTTCTCTTTTTTGTGAATAGATTTAATTATATTTATACAAACATGATGTTGTTTTTATTTAAATACCTTTTCTTTTTTTGGATATTTTTTAAAATTTTTTCAAAAATAAAAATTTTCTTATTTTTTTATCGACGGAAATTTTTTTGAATATTTTGCTGAATTTTTCAAAAGTAATAAATAATTTTTTTTATTTTAATTTTAAATTATTGATCAAATTTTTTTTGCTGTTTTTTTAAGCCATTCATTGAATTCTCTTAATACACTCTTGCCGTCGGGAACACCAATTTCTTGTTTTGTTTTTTCTGAAATTTCATGGAAAACAGAATTACTTTTTACTACAAATGGTGCTTCCAATAATTCTGGCATTTTATTTTGAATAGAAAAATCAATTAAACTCTTTTTTATATTTGCTCTTAATAAAATATTGTCCCAAACATAATCCCAATTTCCGGCCCAGCCACGAACATTTCCCGCAATTTCTTTTAAAACCTCTGATTCTCCGTTGATTAAATCATCAGTTGGTTTTATTTCATCTTTGATTACATCATATTTCATTAAATCCAAAAAACCTTGTTCTGTTTGCGGATCTTCTTTCCAATGTTTTCTTACTTCTGAAATTTGAAGCATTCTTCTATATCTATGTAATCCATCAGCACTTTTTATTGGATTAACTACAGTAATAATATCTGTTGCTTTGAAACTTGTTGGGGGAACTTTCAAATCATTTACTACTCTATCAAACACACCATATGGTGAAGCTCCGTGTATTGTTCCAGCAACTACGTTTGCTAATGCTCCGATTCTCATAGCCTCGTATAATGCTAGTGTTTCAGTACTTCTGACTTCACCAACGATTAAACATGAATCTCCAAGTCTTAAGCTTGCTCTAATTCCTTCTTCTGCAGAAACTTCGTTTGATTCTTTTAATAATGCTCCACGAACTTTCATTCTTAAAATATCAAAATTTAAATTTCTTAATGCGTCTGCTGGAAGTTCTAACGTATCTTCTAAAACAATTATTCTATATTTTTGCATTATTTCTAGCATGCAAGCCCCTAAGAATGAAGTTTTACCAGAACTTCTTGTTCCTGCAACTAATAATGTTCTTCCTCCATCTATTAAAAAAGACATTAATCCTGCTGCTAATGGGCTAATCATTCCATTTTTAATAAAGAGGGGCAAGGTCCAAGGATTATCTCTATGTCTTCTGAAAGAATATGCAATTCCGTCTACAGAAAGTGGTTGTTGAATTACTGCAACTCTCGCTCTAGCATTTCCGATTTCTAATTCAGTATCTAAGATCGGATTTGCTTCATCTAATGGTCTTCCAGAAATCATTCTAAATTTAGCAGCCCAAGAATCTACGTCTTCTTGGCTGGGAATAATATTTGTATCACATTCATCATATTCGTTATGTCTAACAAAAATTGGAACATTTCCTGCAGGAGAATTTACAGAGATATCTTGTAACTTTTCATCTTGAAGAAGAATTTCGATTAATCCAAAACCAATAGTATATCTCACTAATATTGAAGCAAGTTTATTCAAATTTTTATAATTTAATTTTATATTTTTTGATTGACTTAATTCAGTTAAAAGATCTTTAGCAATATTAAAAAAAACTTGTCGTATTCTTTCTGGGTCTGTAAATTCTTCTGCTTTGGGATTATGTTCTAATAAAATATTTCTTGCAAGATTTACTAATTCTTGGAGTTCTTCGTCTAATGAAAATTCGGGGGGATTTAAATGATATAAACATTTATTTCTTCCTGGAACTTTTAATACCGTTACGGTTGTTTGGTCATACTCTTTTCCAATTTTATATTCTTCAATAATCTCTCCATCTCCTGGTAAAGAAGCCATTAATCTCGTAAATGTAAAATTTGGAACGATCTCTGGTCTAAATATCTCCTTATATATCTCTCTAGAATTTAATTGATATTTATTTATTAATTCGTTTTTACTTAATGCTTGTTGAATAAATGCGGTTTTTTCAAACATTTCTTGTGTTCTTTCTAATAATCTTAAATATTTTTCCTCACAATTTTTATCCTCAGGAAGAGCATGAGTTAAATTTATTTTTTGTTCTTCTATAAATCTTTTTAATTCAAAATAAAAAGAAAGTGGATCTTGTTTTAATAACCCCAAAACTAGATATCTTATCGTTTCGTATCTTTGATTAATATGTTTTTGGCATTTTCCTAGTTCTAATGTAGAAGATAAAAGAATTTTTTCTTGTTTAATCAGTCCATTATAAAATTGTGCTAATTCAACTAAAATTTTTACTTGATTAAAGGTGTGTGTATAATTTCTTTGTTGCACAAAAATAATTTTAGATACTTCTGTTGTTTCAGTTAATGCATCAATTGTTCTGGACATTACAATCGGAGATTCTGCAATACTTGGAACGAATGTTGCACCAAGATAATTAAAATAGAGTACATCCTGATTAGCTTCTCGGATAATTTCATATCCATAAAGTGGAGTTTCTGGTTTGAATAACATTTTAATATATTATAAAAATAAATTTCATCTCTTAATAAAAAGTTCATCTAAGCTTTCTTTGTCTTTTTTTCTTTTGGATAATGGTTCTTTAGTATCTTTTTCTTTTTTATTTCTTAATGTTTCTTCTCTCTCTATTTTTTTTGTTTCTATTGGTTTTATTATCTCTTGGATATTTGGAACCATTTTCAATTCTATTTTATTTGATTCTTCTATGACCTTTTTAATATCTTTTATGTTCGAAACTAGTGGGGCAAGAATTTTTGAAAAAGCATTTTCTAATGCAAAAATTTCTCCATTTAATACTTTTATTTCAGTATTTGTTTCTTGGATGATGTTCATAATTTCATTTTTTTTATTTTCTTCTCTTTCATCACTTATCTTAATTTTTTTTTCTAATTCTATTATTTGTTTTCTTATCTCTTGTCTAAAGATATCTAAATTTCCTATTTTTGATTCAATTTCATTGACTTTTTCATTTATTATTTCATCAATCATTTCTTCAATATCTGTTTCATTTGAAGATTGAGGGATAGAAATTTGTTGTGGGGGATAATTCTGTTGGGGATAGGGTGTTTGAGAAATTTGTGTTTGTTGAGAATAATCAGGATAAGGAATATTTTGTTGTTGATTATTTTCTTCTTGTTGAAAATTATTTTGAAATCTTTCAGGATATCTTTGTTGAAATTCTTGCGGTGAAGGAATTGACATTTCTTCTTCATTATTTTGATTTATATTTTGATTTATATTCTGATTCCCATCTTGATTCATACCTTGATTGGTATTTTGATTCATATTCTGATTGACATTCTGATTTATATCTCGATATGCTTCCATATCTTGGATATTTTGTTGTTGATTGTTTGATTGTTGATTGTTTTGCCAAGTTTCTTGTTCTTGTATCTGATTCGAATTATTTTCTGCATCTTCTTGAATTAATGAAAGATCATCATCTCCGGCAGTTTTTGCCAATTCAATTTTTAATTGGGCTTGTTCAATTGCCTCTCTTATGTCAAGCATATTGTTTCCTTCTTCTTTTAATGTTTTTAGAATATCTGAAGTCCCATATCCATTTTTTATCATTAAGATAATTTCGTTAACTAAATTTTGTTTTGCCATCTTTTAATTTTTAAGTTTTAATGTTCTATTTTTATTTTTTCTTCTTCTTTTTCTTTTTGCATTAAGATTTCTGAAACAATTTTTTTTACATCTTCTTCGGTTGTTAAATTTAAAGGATCTAAAATTTTAAGATATCTTTGTATTGCAACTAAATCTTCTTTTCTAGCAAAATTAGACGTCTCTAAATCAATATGTTCAATAACTTCCTTTAATTTAAAGTTTTCATCCCTAATATTTGTGATATCTTCTTTCAATTCAGAAATATTCTTGTTAAGACGATCATTTTGTTTTAATAATGTTTGGCTTAAGATTGAAACTCTTTCTCGTAATAGTTGCATTTTTTCTTCTAATCCCGTGAGATGCATATTAAAATCTGAAATCATTCCGGATAATGTGTCTATTTCTCTTTGTTCCATCTTTTATTTTTCTTCTTTCCTCTTTTTTAAAATTAATGTTCTTTAAGCTTTTAATATTTGCTATCTGTTTTTATTAGTGTTGGGTTTAATTTATTTAAATTTTTTTTATTTGTTTTTTCTTTTTTCTTTTTTCTTTTAATGTTTAATTGTTTTCCATAAAAAGAAAATTAATATTAAAAATGCAAATATCCCCGAGAGTATAAGTGTGGCAATTGGTGAAAATAAATTAATAAAAAATAAAGATAAAACTGTTAAGACAATTCCAAAAATCCATAGTGGCAATGAGCCAAAGAATATTTTTGATCCATGTCCAAATGGCAAAATTAAAGTTATGGCTAAAAAATTACAAAATAAAGAAAATTGCTCATAACCATAATATGTAAAAAGTAATCCTAATGTTAAGGCAGATAAAAATCCTATGAATGCAATTCTTGCAATATGCCATTCTGTTTCATAAAAATCTTCTTTAGAAATTCTAGAGGGTTTTGATTCTGCTGAAAAATTAATTACTCCTGGCCAAATTATTGTTCCAAAAGAAAAAAAGTATAGACAAAAAGGAAGAATAAACCACCAAGGAAATTTCCAATTTTTCAAAACCGTATTCGGTTGATAACTCATACGATTAGATTCCAAAAAATGCAATTTTATTTTCAAGTCTAAATGGTTTGCCATCATCTTTTCGACTAATACTACGGTTGTAAAAATTAAAAAAACTAGAAGGATATTTAATAATGTGAACCAATCGGCAAAAATTATTTGGTCTGTTTCTATTTTAAGAGAAATTAAAATTCCAAAAAAGATTGAAAGAATTCCAATTATTATAAAATCATCTTTTTTTTCAGAATCTTTTTTATTAAAATAATTGTCCTCTTTTTCGATGGTTTTCTTGCTCTGATTATCCCTCTTTTTATGCATATATCTTTTTGTGATTTAGAATATAAAAAGATATCTATCTGTTATCTATTTAATTGGGTTTAAAATTTTTAAAAAGTTTTTAATCTTTTTAATTTTCTTAATGTTCTTTTATTAAATTGTCATCATCTTCAGAAGATCTTCTAATTACTTTAACATTATCAATTCTTACAGTTATTGGGATAGGTACGGCTGCTTCTAAAAGTTCAATAACTACTTCTTCTTTTGATTTATCAATTTTTGTTACTTTTGCTTTTTCTCTTTTGAATGGTTCAACTAAAATTTCTACAACATCTCCTTTTTCAATTCTTATATCTGCAACAACTGGTTCAATCATGTTTTCAATTTCAGCATATTCAATTTGTTTGGGTATAATTCCTTTAACATAAGGTAAATTAAAAACTGCTTGTTCTGCAGAATCTCTATCTTCTGCTTCCATTAAGACATATCCTTTCAATCCATGTGCCTTAATTACTGAATAGATATTAAGATTCTTATTTTCGGCTCTTTGAGCAATTAAATCAATTGCTTGTTCTTCTTTGTTTGTTGTTACTTTTACAATGTATATCATTTTAAAGAAATTTGATAGTTTTTTATGTTTTATTGGCTTTTTAAATTTTCGGTTTTCAAAAGTTTATCTTTTCTTTCATTTCTTTATTTTTCTATTTTTCTAATAGGTAATAAATCCCTAATTCTTTCATTAAAACTCCTGTAACTTCAACTTTTTTATTCTCTTCTTTCAATGAATTTGTTTTTATAAATAATGTTTCATTTGTTTTATCGTCTTTAAGAGTATATCCTGAAAAGCCAAAAATTTTAATTGAATTTTCTACATTTCCATAAACCGAAATTTTTTCTCCTAAATATTCTTCTTTATTTTCTAAAACTTGAGATACTGATTTTGAGCATCCCGAAATAAATAATAATGAAAATAAAAGAAAGATAAAGAGAAATGTTGAAATTTTTTGCTTATTCATTTTGATTGTTAAATTTTTTGATTATTTTTTGAATTAGTTAACTAATTTTTTATACTTAAAAGATTAATAATGTGAATATAAGTCCAATTATAAATCCAATTAATCCAATTGCTAAAATTCCTAGAGCAGAGATTTTTGCTACTTGTTTTAATTCTTCTTTAGACGGTTTTTTGGCTACGTTTAAAACTCTTTTGCATTTTTCTAAAAATTCTTTAATTTTGGATATCATAATACAAATGAATATTTAATATTTATAAAAGTATTTATTTTATTTATTCAAGAATTATTCAAAATTGTTTAAACTTTTTTTTAATGTTCAGTAAAATAAATAATTAAGGGTATATTCTTAAAAATAATTAATCAGAATAATTAATCTTCATCTATAAAATCAATTCCTAATTCTTCAGACATTCTTGTTTTATCTCTTGTTTTTTGTTTTTCTTTTTTACCCAAAATCTGTGGGCTTCTTACGCCCGTGACAATCAATAAAACTCTTAAGGTGTCCCCCATGTCTTCACTTAATTGGGCTCCCCAAATCATTTTAGCGTCTTGGCTTATTTTTCTGCCGACCGATTCGATTACTCTTTTTGCTTCTTCTAAAGTTAAATCTAATCCCCCAATAATATTAATTAATGCTCCACTTCCTTCGCTAATGTCTACGTCTAACAATGGATTTTCTAAAGCTTTTTCAATTGCTTCTGTTGAACGATTTTCTGAATCACTTTCTCCAACACCTATCATTGCTACCCCCCCATTTGACATAACTGCACGAATATCTGCAAAATCAAGATTTACTAATCCTGCTCGAGTTATTAATTCGGTGATTCCTTTTACCGCATTAGTTAAAATTTCATCAGCAATTTTAAATGCAGTGTGTAATGGTAAATCTGGTGCAAGTTCTAATAATTTATCATTTGGAACAACAATTAAAGTATCTGCAAAATCTTCCATTCTTTCTAAACCATACATTGCATTTTCATATCTTTTTTGTCCTTCAATCGTGAATGGCAATGTCACAATTCCGATTGTTAATGCTCCTGCTTTTTTTGCGATTTGTGCAATTATTGGCGCTGCTCCTGTTCCTGTTCCTCCGCCCAAACCACAGGTAATAAATACCAAATCACTTCCTTGGAGTTTTAATTTTATTTCATGTTCTGATTCTTTTGCTGCTTCTTCTCCTATTTGCGGATTGCTTCCTGCACCCAGTCCATGTGTAAGATCTCGTCCAAGTAAAATTTTTGCATCACAATAAGTATAAAGTAAATCCTGAGCGTCGGTATTTACTGCAATCATTTCAGCCCCCTTAATACCAATTTCTTTCATTCTGCTAAGGGTATTATTTCCTCCTCCGCCAACGCCGAAAACACGGATAGATGCTTTTTGCTTCGCTATAATTTCTTCTAATTCTTTATCAATCTCTTTCCGATATTCCTCTTTTATTTCAAAACCCTCTGCCATCTATTTAGAATTAATCAATAGTATTTAAAGTTTAATGTGTTAAAATTCAATAATAAAATTCTTAATTTATAAAATATTTTTTCAAATTTTAAAATTTTTTTATTAAAGATAATTATTTTAGATACTCTAAATAATCTTTCAAATTTTTAAAATCTAAAAATCTAAAATTTTTAAAATTCTAAATCCACAGAAATCTTTTCTTTTATTTTTTTAGAAATTTCTTCCAAAATTTGTTTGGGGTATTTTTCTTTTAATTCTACTTTTATCTTTTTGTCAATCATTTCAAGAGACTTAGTTTCAATCCCATATCCATTTAAAATTGTTTCTGCTTTTTCTTTATTTTCTTCAATTATCCTTTTAATATTAAAGTCATAAACTATTATTTTTCCAGCTAATGGATTATTAAAATCTAATGTGACTCTTCCAGAATTTACAGAAAGTACTCTTGCAATATTTCCATCAACATTAACTAGCATTCCTTGTTGGGGCATTGATTTAAAAGAATTTAATGGAAAAGTTCTAATTAAATTTGGTACTCTTTGCCCAAAAGAATTTTCAGGAGTTAATTCAATGGAATATTCTTTTTCTAACTCTTTATCTTCTAATTCTTTATCCAATCCTTTAACAACCATTCCTTCACCAATGCAAACTTTTAATGGTTTTAGTCGATCTTTTGCATTTTTATCTTCTTTTTGAATTAATCCTTCTTTCAATGCAATTTCATAATTTGTCGTGTCAAAGATTCCATCATCTTTAATTCTCGCGATAAAATCTAATTCTATAAAGTCTGACTTTTTAGTTTTCATATTTTTTTAATAAGATTTTGTTTTAAAAATGTATTGTTTTATGCAGTTTTGAATTTTTTTATTTTTTAATAAATTTTTATAAATTTGAATAGCAAAAATTTGAATAACAAGGTTACTATTAGTTCCAATAATTTTAAAGATGTTTAAACTTAAAAGAATAAAGATTTAAAATAATCTTTTGGGTATTAAATAAACTTCTAAATAAAGTATATAATAAATTACCTTAATGCTTAAAAAGATAAAATTCTATCCTTTTTTATGAATTGGAGAGAACGAATAAATAAAAATCTTAGAGCTTATGTTGAAGAGATTATTTCTCAATCTTTTTATCATAAAGAGAGTTATAACTTCGCAAATGATAAAGGAAAAGCGCAAATTTGGATTGCTTTAGGAATTTTATCTAAGCAAATTCATGAATTAGATTCTAAATTGAATTATATTGAAAGAGCATTGCAAGAAATTGGATTAAAAGATAAAAATAGAGATATTGAAAAAATAAAACAAGATAAAAAGGAAGTAGAAGATATCTTCAGAAGTATTCTTAGTGGAAAAAAAATTGTTAAAAAAGAAGAAAAATATGATTCTTCTAATAAATTAATAATGCCCCCATTTCAACAAATTCCAAAAAATATTCAAAAAAAGATTATTTCAAATAAAAAGACTAAAATAAAATCAAAAAAGCTAATTAATTTAAATAAGAGAAATAAAAAGTAATCTTTATAAACCAAGTTTTTTTCTTTATAAAATGCCATTAAAAATAATTAATGCAACAGAATTAAGAGCAGGAAGCTTTGCGATTATAGATGATGCGCCATGTGTAATCAGAAGTATTGATATTAGTAAAACTGGAAAACACGGGGCAAGTAAATGTAGATTTGAGGCAATCGGAGTAATTGATGGAAAGAAAAGAGTTAGTATTGCTCCAGGACATGAAAGAATTTCTGTCCCACTTATTGATAAGAAGAAAGGGCAAGTATTAACTGCGAATCAACAAACAGGAATAGTTTCTTTGATGGATTTAGAAAATTTTGAAACCATTGAAATGAAAGCAGAAGAAGGATTGGTTGGGGATTTAAAAGAAAATGATCAAGTGGAATATTGGGATGTCGAAGGACAAAAGATTATAAAAAGAAAGATTAATTAAATAACATTAAAATTATAAAATTATAAAATTATAAAATTATAATAAAATTAATAATATACAAA
>CAYUCT010000001.1:33943-35830 GCA_964443565.1 Candidatus Woesearchaeota archaeon | reverse complement strand
TAAAATTATAAAATTATAAAATTATAAAATTATAATAAAATTAATAATATACAAAATATAAAAAATTATAAAAAATGGCAAAATTAGAAGCAGCACAAAATAGAATATTTAAAGGAATTTTTATTTGCAAAACTTGTGGGGCAAAAATGCGATCTCATGCAAGAAAGGTAGCAGAAGGAAAAGTGAAATGCAGAAAATGTAAAGGTGGCGCATTACGAGTAAAAAGAAAGAAAACAGGGAAGGCATAAAGATAAAATGTCATTTATGGTTTATGATTTAATTTTTCTTGCAATTTTTTGTATTTTAGTCGGAACTTTTTTATTTTTAAAAAGAAAAAAATTAAAGGTTGAAAGCAAAATTATTCTTCTTTATAAAACTAAATGGGGGATAAAAACAATAAATGCATTTAGTAAAAAATTTTCTAAATTTTTGGATTTCATGGCACCAATTTCTATTACATATGGATTTATTGCTATGCTTGCAGGAATTTTATTATTAATTCAAAGTGCAATTTTAATGATTAATGCTGTTTCAGTTATCAAGGCCCCACCATTAATGCCCCTAGTCCCATACATGCCCCAGATGTTTGATTTACCTTTACCCCCTTTTTATTTTACAACTTGGTTGATTGTTATCGCAATTATTGCAATTGTCCACGAATTCGGGCATGGAGTTTATGCATCCAGATATAATATTCCAATAAAAGCAACGGGTTTTGGTTTTTTAGGACCATTTTTAGCAGCTTTTGTAGAACCAGATGAAAAAATAATGTCTAAAAAATCAAAGAAAAAGCAAATGACAATTATTTCTGCCGGAAGTTTTTCAAATTTTTTATTTGCAATTTTCTTTTTATTATTACTTCAACTTTTTTTCTTTGCAGTTTATTCTCCTGCGGGAATAACAAATTATATGTATTCTTTGGAAAGAGTAAATGTTTCAACGATTGAGGGTGTTGGGCCATATACTTTTAATGAATTTATTTCCATGAATGATAGTGAAATAAATACTTTTGTTGATGGGTATAATCTTTTAATTTTTACTGATGATCCAAATAAAAATTATTTGTTAAATCAAGATTTATTACCTCAAATTGAATCTATAAAACAAAATAAAACCGATTTAATAACATTGTATAATGATGCCCCAGCAATAAGGGCAAACCTTTCTGGTGCAATACAATATATTGATGATATAAAAATTAATGAAGTAAAAGATATTACCTTTGCACTTCAAGATAAAAAAGTGGGAGAAGAAGTAATTGTTAAAACAACTGTTGCGGATTATACTATTATTCTTGAAAATTATCCTGAAATTTATCTTTCTCAAAATGATTCTATTAAAGAAAAAGGATTTTTAGGAATTGGATTTCCAAAATTATCTGGGATTCAAATGTTCTTTTCATCAATTTCTTCGCCATATTTTTCCCCATTTAATTATGTTGAAGAAAGAATTCCAAATAGCAGAAATATTTTAATATTCTTCACAGATATTTTCTTTTGGTTAATTTTAATTTTAATTTCAGTATCAATTATGAATATGCTTCCTTTAGGAATTTTAGATGGTGGAAAATTTACATATCTTGCTTTTTTAGCATTAACTAAATCAAAAAAGAAAGCGATTAAAGCATACTCAATTTCTTCGTGGATAATCGGACTTTTATTTTTATTATTAATGGTAATTTGGTTTTTAAAATTATAAATTCAAACATCCAGATATTTGGATTTTTGTATATTTATCTTTGGATATTTAAATATTTAAATATCTTATTTCTTTCTTTATATTATGCATTTAATTTGGGCCGATAGTTTAACGGCAGAATATCGCCTTCGCAAGGCGGGGATCCGAGTTCAATTCTCGGCCGGTCCATAATTCCGAGAATTGAACTCG
>CAYUCT010000001.1:31550-33843 GCA_964443565.1 Candidatus Woesearchaeota archaeon | reverse complement strand
AAATGTAGGAGGTTAGAAAATGGATTTTCTAACATTAATTAAACAAGTAAGACAACAAACTGAAAAGAGAAATTTTGAACAAACATTAGACTTAATTATTAATCTAAAAGATTTTGATGTTCGAAGAGAATCACTTAATACTTCTACAGAAATTCCGGTATTACAAGAAAAAAGAAAGATTTGCGGTTTTTTAGAAAATAAATCTTCGTTATTAGATAGAGTATTAACAAAAGAGGATATTGATAAAATTTCTCCTCTTGAAATTAAAAAATTAGGAAAAAAATATGATTTCTTTGTTTCATCTGCAAAGCTTATGCCATTAGTTGCTTCAAAATTTGGTAAAAGTTTAGGGGCAGCAGGTAAAATGCCTGATCCAAAAATTGGAGGGGTGGTTATGCAAGAAACAGAAGAGAATATTAAAAGAACTTATGATAAATTATCTAAAACCGTTAAATTGAAAGCAAAAGAACCAAGTTTAAAAGTAGCAATCGGAAAAGAAAGTATGTCTGATGAAGATTTAGCAAAAAATGCAGACGCAATTTTCAAAGCAGTTTTTAATGCTCTTCCAAAAAGAGAAATGAATCTAAGATCTGTTATGCTTAAATTTACAATGGGTAAACCATTGAAAACAAAAACATTTAGTTAAATTATTTTAAAATATAAACTTAAGATATACTCTAAAAATGGCAGTAAAACAACAAATAAAATCAAGGGAAAAGAAAGTAGAAACTCATGTTTCCGAAGCTAAAAAGAAAATAGTTTTAGATTTGGCTAAATTAATGAAAGAAAAAAATACTACCTTATTAGTTTCAATTGAAGGAATTCCATCTTCAATGTTTAATATTTTAAAAAGAAAATTAAAAGGATTTGATGTTCAAACAAAAGTTGTAAAGAAACATCTTCTTAAATTAGCATTAGAAAAAGTAAAAGCAGATAAGGCAGAAATAGCACAACTTGAAGAATTACTTAAAGAGAATATTGCGGTTTTATTATCTGATAAAGATGCTTATGAAATCGCTTCATTTTTAGAGGGATATAAAAAATCAGCAAAAGCAAAACCCGGGCAAATTGCTCCTACAGATTTAATTGTTGAAGCAGGACCAACAGATTTGCCAGCAGGACCAGCAATTTCTGAATTAGCAAAAGTAAAATTAAAAGCAGGAATTGAAGGTGGTAAAATTGCAATTAAAGAAAGAGCAGTTTTGACAAAACAAGGAGAATTAATTTCAAAAGATGTTTGTGATGTTTTGGGATTATTAAATGTGACACCATTTACAATTGGATTTATTTCATTAGCGGCTTATGATTCACGTTCAAAGAAAATTTATAAATCCGTTAAAGTAGATAAAAAAGGAACATTAGAAGAATTAAAATTGAATGCCTCTCAAGCAATTGCATTAGCATTACACATTGCATATCCGGTAAAAGAAACAATAAAACTTTTAATTGGAAAAGCAAAAATGCAATCAGAAAAATTAAATTCATACTCAGTTCAAAATAACTGAACAATCTAACGGAGGAATAAAATGGAATATATATACGCTGCTTTGTTATTACACAAGGCCGGAAAAGAAATAACTGAAAGTGCAATTTCAAGCGTTATAAAAGCAAGCGGAGCAACAGTCGATGACTCAAGAGTCAAAACAGTTGTAGCAAGTTTGAATGGCGTCGATATAGAAAAAGCATTATCAGAAGCAACCGCAATGCCTGTAAGTACAACAAGTGGATCAGCACCAGCAGAAAAGAAAGAAGAGAAGCATGAAGAAAAGCAAGAAGAAGCTGCAGAGGGTTTAGCTGCTTTATTCGGATAAAATGAATCCTATGATTGTTAGCATGTTGATTAGCATGCTTCCAATTTCCGAATTAAGAGGGGCAATACCTTTTGCAATTTCCTTAGGAGTTAATCCATTGCAGGCATTTGCGATTTGTGTAATTGGAAATATTCTCATTGTTCCAATATTATTTTTATTTCTAGATATTTTGCATGTACAATTTTTAAAATGGGATTTTTATAACAAACATTTTGAAAGATTTTTAATTAAAATTCAGCACAGAAAAAAATCTGTTGAAAAAAATTATAATCTTTATGGAATTTTAGCATTAACTTTATTTGTTGCAATCCCACTTCCATTAACAGGAGCATGGACAGGAACATTAATTGCATGGCTTCTAAAGTTAAATAGAACAAAGAGTTTAATTGCAATTTTCTCTGGAATAATTATTGCAGGCATATTAGTTACATTAATCTCATTAGGAATAATTAGTTTTCTTTCCTGGATGATTTAAGAATTGT
>CAYUCT010000001.1:0-31450 GCA_964443565.1 Candidatus Woesearchaeota archaeon | reverse complement strand
GTCATATAAATCCAAATTAAGAATACAACAATTGTGCTTAATCCATACCAAACAATTTTATGAATTAAGTCAAAACTTGATAAATCAATTATAAAAAATAATCCAATTATTCTTAAAATATTAAAGGTAAATAATAAAATAAATGAAAATCCAAAAATCCAGAATCTGTCTTTTATTTTGATATCTATAGTAAATAAATTAAGTAAAAATAAAAGAATAAATGCAGAAACAGCAATGCAAGGTTCAATTAATTCTATTCCTTTTCCATTTACTATAATTAATCCTTCTGCAAAATTAGAAATAACATTTGCAAACAACCCAAAAATAAAGGTTAATGCATTAAATGTAATATATTTCAAAAACCAATAAATCTGATTAAAGAAAATAAATGGGAGAAATGCGATTAAATATCTAATTAAAATTTCTTTGTCTTTCTTCATTATATTTCTTTTTAATTTTGAAAAATTCATAAGTTTAATTTAATAGTATAATTTATAAATTTTGTTAGAGATTATTATCTATGAAAAAAACAGTGAAAAAAAATACAAAAAAGACAATGCAAAAAATGCAAAAGAAAAATGCAAAATTTGATAGAATCTTCACCCCTGCAATAATTTCTCTATTATTGATTTTAATTTCAGTAATAATAATTCCTTTTGATGATTATTTATACAAAAATTTTTCAATAACTGGAACAGACACAGTTATTCCAGATTTTCTTTCAGCGATTATTTTGTTTTTTCAAGAAGATTTGTTATTTGGAATTCTTGTTTTATTAATTGGGGTATTAATTATTAGATATCATTATAAAGGAACTGATTGGAGAAATGGAAAAAAAGAATACACTTCATTTTTCTTATCTTTTTTTGCGGTTCTTATTTTTTCTAGTTTAATGAAAATTTTAATTTTACGTCCAAGACCAGAATTAATATTTGGAATAGATAGTTATCCATCAAACCATTCTGCTGTTTTATTTTCCTTAATTCCTTTTATAAAATCAAAAAAAATAAAGTTTTTTTATATTTTATTTGCTGTATTAATTATGGCAAGCAGATTTCTTTTTGGTTATCATTTTATAAGTGATTTATTTGCAGGAGCAGGGATTGGATTAATGATTTCTACATTATGCAAAGAAGGGCATAGATAAAATTTACATTTCTATAATCTAAAGATTTTTGTCTCTCACGACGAGATAATTAGAATTAAAGAAGATATATTAGCAGATAGGGAAAGTTGAAGCCTTAAGAAAACCGTAGGTTGTCTTAGGCAATGGACCCACCGGGATTTGAACCCGAATCACACCCCTGCCAGGGGCGCATTCTACCATTGAACTATGGGCCCAAGTAATTACAAAATTCTATTTGTTTTGGATATTTAAATTTAAGGAATAGAATTTAATGATAAATTCAAAACATTTAAAAACATGGAAAAATACATTCAAATGGAGATTTGAATGAAAATGGAAAAAAGTTTAAATGAATTGTCTAAAAAATTAAGGATCGCAAGTGATCCTAATAGAATGAAAATACTTTGTTTATTATTTAGAAATAAGGGGATTTGTGTTTCAGAAATTTCAAATAAATTAGGGTTAAGTATTGCAATTGTATCTCATCATCTTCAAGTATTAAGTAAAAATGGCATCTTGCAGCCAATAAGAAAAGGAAAAACAATTTGTTATAAATTAACAGAAACAAATTTTACAAAAGATTTTCAAAATTTAATTTGTAAATATACGAAAGTAAAATCTTCGTAAGGAGGAAAAAATGGAAGTATTAAATATAAACGCAGATGAATTTGAAGATGAAGTTTTGAATAGCGATGTTCCTGTATTGGTAGACTTTTGGGCTCCATGGTGTATGCCTTGCAGAATGATGGCTCCAACGTTAGAAGAATTATCTAAAAAAATGAACGGGAAAATTAAAGTTGCAAAAGTAAATACAGAAGAAGCAGAAAATCAAATGTTGGCAAATGAATATCAAATAAGAAGTATTCCTAACATGAAATTATTCAAAGACGGACAAATTATCGGAGAATTTATTGGTTTGCGTGATTTAAAGACAATCCAAAGAGAAATCGAAGAATTGATTTAACTTTCTTCGATTTCTTTGGGAAAATTATTTTTAATTTAATTTTAAAGTAAAACGAAAGATTTAAATAATAGTATTATATTATAAAAGTAATATAAATTTATTATGGGGGTAATACACATGGAAGAAAAAATAACAAGCAAAGTTTTTGAAGATTCAAAGAAAAAAATATCCTACGATATTTCAACAAGAACCCTTGAAATGATAGATGAATTAGCTGAAATAACCCATTTAAATCGGTCTATGGTTTTAGATTCGATCTTTATTCCGGGGATAGAATTTCAAGCTAATTTTATGTTAGAAACTTGGAAAAGTTGGGGTAAAGATCCGAGATATCAGGATAGGGAAAAACAGGATAAATTAAAGAAATTGATTAAAGATTTAGAAAATTTTCAAAATAAATGGGATTTAAATAAAATGTCTCATCTATTAAAGAAATCAGCAGATAAATCAAAACATTAATTTATCTAAAAAAAGAGGTGATCTTTTTTTGGTTTTTTTGGGAAAATTTAAAATGAAAATTGTAAAAATTGCAGGAATATCTAGAAATGTAGAAGAATTGGAAGAAATTAAAAAAGAAATAAATCTATTTTCTCAAAAATTTAATCATAAAAGATATGTTTTTGTTAAGTCTTTTCCAGACTTAGTTATTGCTTATGGCGGAGATGGAACATTATTAATTGCTGAAAGAAAATTTCCGGGAATTCCAAAAGTTTTAATCAAAAAAAGTAAAACTTGTAGAAAAGGACAGGATTTGCACATCAAAGAAATTCTAAAAAGAATTGAGAATAAAGATTATAAAATTAAAGAAATTCAAAAAATTAAAGCCAAGGTAAAAACATCTTCGGGAACGAAAGAATTAATTGCAATTAATGATTTGGTTATAAGAAATACTCTCCCAACAGAAGCAATAAGGTTTAAACTTTTTATAAACAATAAAGAATATGGCGAGTTTATTGGAGATGGACTAGTTATTGCAACACCCTTTGGTTCAACAGCTTATTTTAATTCAATTACAAGAAAAACTTTTAAAAAAGGAATAGGAATTGCATTTAACAATACACACGATTTAGTAAATCCGACAATTATAAATGAAAAATCTAAAATAAAAATTGTTTTATTAAGGGGACCAGCAGTTTTAGTGGGAGATAATAATAGAGATTTCATTAATTTAGAAGATAATGATAAAATAATAATTCAGCAAACAAAGCAAAAAGCAAAAATGTTGGTTTTTTGAGGAAAATTTAAACTAATTTTTCCCTTAAATCCCCAATTCTTTTCCTAACTCAGAAATCTTAACTCTTTGTTGTTTCATGCTGTCTCTGTCTCGGATTGTTACTGTTTTGTCTTTTAATCCATCTCCGTCAATTGTTATGCAATATTTAACTCCGATTTCGTCAGCTCTTCTGTATCGTTTACCAATGCTTCCGGAATCGTCATAAAATACCGTTGTTTTTTCTTTTAGAATATTATAAATTTCTTGTGCTTTTTCTGGCATTCCTTCTTTGTTTACTAATGGGAATACTGAAACTAAAATTGGAGCAAGAGAATCTGGGAAAGAAAATATTGTTCTATCACTTTCTTTTTCTTCTTTGAAAAATAAATCCAAGAATGAAAGAATATTTCTATCGATTCCCAAACTTAATTCAATTACGTGTGGTATGAATTTTTTTTCATTAAAGAAAACTTCTAAATTTTCTTTGCTTGTTTTTTGATGTCCTATTAAATCATGATCTGTTCTGTAATGAATTCCGCCTAATTCTTTGAATTCATTAAATATATCAAAATAAACTTCAATATCCCAATGTATTTTATTATAAAATGCTTTTTCTTTTTCTCCTAGCTCTCTAAATCTAAATTTATCTTTTGGGAATTTTAAAATTTCAAGATAAAATTTTTGCATTTTATACATTTGTAATAAATAGAATTTTGGAATTTTGTGTTTTTTGTTCAAGTCTTCAATTTTTACATTTTCAAAATTATTTTTTTTATCTGTTTTTTCTGAATTAAACATTAATTGTAATTCTGATTTTGAAATTTCTTTCCAAATTTTATCATCAAGATTATTTATTTCATCTGAATCAAAAAACATTTGTAATTCTGCTTGTGAAAATTCTCTTAATCTAAAAAACATTTGTCTTGGGGAAATTTCATTTCTATATGCTTTTCCAATTATTCCGATTCCAAGAGGAAGTTTTTTTCTCGTTGCTTCAAATTCTCTTTTGAATGCTAAGAATGCACCTTGTGCTGTTTCTGGAGCAAGATAAGCCATATCTTTTCCTGTTGCTCCGATTTGGACAGGAAACATCATATTAAACCATTTAACAGAATCAAAATCATTTGATTTACAATTAGGACATTTTAATTTATTTTTTATTATTATATCATTCATTTCTTCTATTGTTTTTTCACCAGCATTTATTTTTAGATTATCTTCTATAAATTGATCTGCCCTAAATCTAAAATGGCATTTTTTGCATTCTATCAACGGATCATTAAAATTTGCTAAATGCCCAGATGCTGCAAAAACTTGTTCTGGAAGAATATTAGAATATTCTATTTCATAACAGTTATCATTATCTTTAATAAAAAACTGTTTCCACAATTTTTCAAAATTACTTTTTAATGCTTTCCCAATATGCCCATAAGAATATAATCCTGCTTTTCCGCCATAAATTTCTGCGCTTGGCCAATAAATTCCTCTTTTCAGAGCTATAGCATTAATTAATTCAATTTTGCTAAATTCCTGCTTATTATTGTCCATGATTAACTAAATAAAAAGACTTATTTAAATTTATTTAAACACAAACAGAATTAAATCTTTATTTTTGTGTCTTTTATTTCTGTAATGTGGGTTTCCAATCTCCCAGCATTTAAGCAATCCCAGCAAGTATGGATTGTTCCGTCTTTTTCCATTACTCTTCCGGTATCTTTGCATTTTGGGCAAGTGTATGTTTTTTCTTCTTCCATTTTGTTTTTTCCTTATTTATTTATACCTAATAGAGTCTTAAAACTATTTAAAGATTTTTATAAGACATACTCTGTTTTTTATATAATTCTCTATTAATTTTTTAGAAATTCTGGAATCCATTTTATTGTTTTTTCTAAATTTGAAATTTTTTCAGAAAATTTTTCATTTCCAATTTGTTCTTTTCCGATTATTTTTTCTTTTTTGTAATGAAGAATAGAGTAATTATTACATTCTCCACCCACTCCAATGCATTTTCCATTTAAATTGGAATAAGGACATTTTATTTCATATTTTTTACAAGTTTCATATTCTTTGTTCATTTTTATCTCCTATAAATTTATTTTAAGTGTATTTTATTCCGATTTTATACTTATAAACTTTTGTTTTAGAAAAAAAGCAGTATTCAAAGGATTTATTTAAATTTTCTTAGAAAACTTTCAGCATCTTCTTTTTTTAATGGTTTTCCTTCAAATAATTTATGTCCATCTTTATTGAATCTTGGCATAATATGAAAATGAACATGAGGAATCAATTGCCCTGCGGTTTTTCCATCATTTAATGAAAAATTAACTGCATCGGCATTAACTGTTTTTTTAATTTTTGGAATTAATTTTTTTGCAACGAATATTAATTTTTTTGCTAAACTTTCTGGAAGGTCTTCTAATAACTGAAAATGTTTTTTAGGAATTAATAAAATGTGCCCGGGATTAACAGGAATAATATCTAATATGGCAATAAAATCTTTGTCTTCATAAATCTTATAAGAAGGAATTTCTCCGCGTGTTATCTTGCAAAAAACACAGTCATCCTCTATTTTTTTATTTTTCATATTTTTGAAAATTATTTAAGCTGGATTAATAATTCATGAACGGTTTTATAATCACAAAGCTCATGGTCTTTAAACCAGAGATTTATTTCTTGTTCTGCTTCTTTAACATTTCCAGAAGCATGAATTATATTTTTTAATGGTTGATTAATTGAATCAGCATAAGCCATTGTTAAATGTGTGAAATCTCCTCTAATTGTTCCAGGAAGTGCTGTTTTTGGGTCTGTAACGCCCACAAGTTTTCTTGCAATTTCTACAGCTTCAACCCCTTCAAATACCATTGCAACAATAGGACCCCCGGTCATATACTCAAGAAGTCTATTTTTAACATCTTGACCTCTTCTTTTTCCAATATCATAATAATGTTGATTGAGTAAATCTTTTGAAGCTTGAATCATTTTAATCCCAATTAATTTTAAACCAACTTTTTCAAATCTTTGCAAGCATTCTCCTGTTAAGCATCTTGCAACACCATCTGGTTTAATTAAAATTAATGTTTTTTGTATCATAATATCTGCTAATATTTTGTATTTTTAAAGATTTAGTTTTAATTCTTTCTTAAATCTTCTTTTAAATTTTTTTAAATCTCCTTTAAATCTTTTTTAAATTTCTTTTAAATATTTTTTAATTAATTATTTGCACAAACATTTAATAATAAAAAAAATGTTCTTTAATTATGACTTTAGAAAATATTGAGCAGATTAGAACAAATATTCTTGAACAGTTATCAAAATATCCTGAAGAACAAGTTAAGGAGATAAGAGAACAAATAGAAAATGCAACTGATGAAGAATTAGAAGAATTTGTTTTAAATTCTAAAAATAATTCTGGAGGAAATGTTCAAGGAAAGTGTATTTTTTGTGAAATTGCATCCGGAAATATTGAAACAGTAAAAATCTATGAAGATAAGGATATTATGGCTGTTATGGATGTAATGCCCGGAGCAAAAGGACAAATTATTGTCTTCCCAAAGAAGCATAATCAATTTATTCAAGAGCTAGACGATGTTATTTTAAATAAAATATTTTATTTTATAAAAAATATTTCTCCTGTTTTAGTTAAGGTTTTGAATGTTTTGGGAATTAGCATCTATATTGCTCAAGGGCAATTGGCAGGGCAGAATGTTCCACATTTTTCTGTTAATATAATCCCTCGATATGAAAAAGATGAACAAAATATTGTTTTTAATTGGAAAAGAGAGAAAAAAGAAATTCCTGAATTAAAAAAAATTGCAAATGAAATAAAAGAAAATGCTCAAGAGCATTTTGCAAAAATACAATCTTTTGGAGAAGAAAAGAAAGAATCAAAAATAATTGATTTTCCAAAGAAAAAAGAAGAAATAATTGAAAAAAATGAGGATATTAAAAATACTAAAGATACGAAAGATACAGGGAATACTAAAGAAATTCAAAAAAAGGAAATTCCTCTTCCAATTCTAAAAAGAAAAATTCCAAATTAAACAATTATTATTCTTGAATAAAATAAACTTTATAAAGTGATAACAATTCCGAATAGATGTGCCTTTTTTATTTAAAGAAGGAAACAAAAACAAGAAGGAATAAGATGACTGAATTTAAAGAATTTAAACAATTTAATGTAAACGGAATTCCGGTTAATTATCTTTATGATTCTTCAAATCTTATCTTTTCTAGAATTTTCTTTTTCATTGGAGCATCATATGAACCACCGGGAAAAAGAGGAATTTCTCATTTAATTGAACACACTAATTTTATGAAGAAAACATTTAATGAATCAAAAAAGAATTATATTTTATTAGATAAAAAAGGAGTATACAATGCTACTACCTGGTGGGATTATACCTCTCATTATTTTAAAGCAAAAAAAGGAGAATTTGAAAATGCATTTAAAATAAATTTAGATATCGCCTTAAATTTTAGTGTTTCCCCTTCTGAATTTGAAAAAGAAAAAAGAGTTATTATTAATGAATTAAATGACAAGAAACAAGATCCGGAAAATTTAGCAGATATTCTTATCTTAAAAAAAATATATGGTATTGATGTTGATGCAGAAGTTATTGGAAATAAGGAAGATTTAAAAAAAATTACATTTAATGATGCCAAAGAATGGTTTAATAAATATTATGTTCCAAAAAATATGGAATTTGTTTTTATTGGAAACATTTCGGAAGGGTATATTCGAAAGATTGTTTCAATAAATTTAAAAAATTTAAAAGATGAAGGGATTAAGCCAAAAATTATTGATACCAAGTTTACCCCCGGAAATTTTGAATTTATTGGTAAAAAAGAAAAAAAACAAAGAATTTTAAGAATAGACTATCCCGCATTTTCGATAAAGAGTGATAATCATCTTTATCAAGAGATATTCGCTGGAATTTTTGGGACTAATTTTAGCTCTTTGTTGTATACTTCTCTAACATTAAAAGAGGGTAAAACTTATTCTCCTCGATGTGATTTAAAATTAACTGATGCATTTAATCAGATGAGCATTGAGGTAGAGTGTTCAAAAAAAAATCTACCTTTTGTTAAAGAGAAAGTTTCCGAAATTTTTGAAAATTTTCCAAAAAATAAAGATTTAGAGAAGATATTAGAAAGTTCTAAAAAACAGTTAATTCTAGGAAAATTAGATATTGGCTCTGGAGATGAAGATTTAGAAATTGAAAGAATTAAACGAGATTCTTCATTACAAGAAGATATTGAAGCAATAAAAAAAACAACGATAGATGATATTCTTAATGTTTGGCGGGGTTTTAAGAATAACGAACCAACAATCATTATAAGTGCGAAAGATTAATCAAAATCTAAAATTTTTTTTTGTTTTGATTTTGGTTTTTCTTCTTTTTTAATTAAAACACCTTCTTTTTCTTTTCCATTTCCATTTAGATGATCTTTTATTTTTTCTAAAGCAGAATACATTTTCTTTTCTTTATGGTAAGAAGACCAATAATATTGTTCATCTCGAGTATCTTTAGTTATTAAAAAAATAACTTCTCCTTCATTTAAACGAGCAGTTCTTCCTGTTCTTTGAATTTTTCTAATCGCACTTGGAATAGGTTCATAAAAGATAACTAAATCTACTTCTGGGATGTCTAATCCTTCTTCCCCAATACTTGTAGAAATCAAAACATTAATTTTTCCTTGTTTAAATTCTTGAATAACTTTGGCTTGTTCATCCTGACTTAGACCAATTCCATTTTTTTTAGCTTGCCCAATAAAAACAGAAGAATTAATTTTTTTACAATTTAGCAATTCTTTTATTTTTGCACCCGTATCTCTAAATTGTGCAAAAACAATTATCCTAGAATTTTTTTTAATTTGTATTCTTTCTTCAATAATCTCTAAAAGTTTAGAAAATTTTGGATGTTCAATTCCTTCTTGAACTAATTTTGTTAAAATAATAAATGAATCTTGAAATTCTCTGCTAGAAACAATCTGTTTAACTGCCTTACTTTTTCCTTGTTGATCTTGTTCAATCATATCTCGCATATAAGATAATGTTTGAGTAATTCCCTGTGTTTGAATTAATTCAACAGCATGACTAATTTTAATTGCTTGAGCACAAACACTGATTCCCCTTAAAACATTAAAATCATTTTGTCCAGAAGAAAGCATTGTTCTTAATTTTTTTTGTAATTCTAATAAAGTAATTTTTGTTGCTCGAGAAAATATTAATTTACGATTTTTTAATTCTTCAACTTTTTTTTCATATAAATTTTGAAATAATTTTGCAACTGCTTGCATTTCAGGAATTAATTCAACATAATAAATATTTTTTGTTAATTTTTGCAAATATTGTTTTACATCTTCACTTTCTCTTGATCTAATTTCCACAGCCTCTATTCCAAGATTATCACAAATTTGATTAATCATACTTAAATCATTGTTTGGTGAAGCAGTTAATCCTAATAAACGAGGATTTTTTGCTTGTTTTAAATATTCTTTAGCAACATAGACATATGAATAATTTTTTAAACATCTGTGACATTCATCTTCAATTAATAAAGAAACTTCATTTAAATTAATCAATCCATTTTGCAAATCATTTTCAATGCATTGCGGTGTTGAAAAAATTAAATTTGCATCTTGCCAAATTTCTTTTCTTTTTTTAGGTGTTATTTTTCCAGTAAAGATATGAATATTCCATTTACTTTCTTTGTTTGATGGAATATTTTCCTCTAAATTTTTTGTAAAATAATTAAAATGTTGTTCAACTAATGGACGGGTAGGCGCAAGAAAAACAATTTTAGGGTTGGGAAATTTATTCAATCTTTCTTTAGTGAGTAATAGTGCAATCAATGTTTTTCCTAATCCAGTAGGAAGTACAACTAGGGTATTTTTTTCTTTAGCAGTTTCAAAAATTTTTTGCTGATATTCTCTTGGAATTAACATATTCAAAGAAAAAGAGTTTACTTTTTAATATTTGTTATATATCTAATCAATCCTTGTTTATAAAAAACTAAAAATTGCTTTCTGAAAAATTGCTAAGAATACAATAAATAAAATCATTGTGGGTATAGAGATAATTATTGAAAGTATTAAAGTCAAAACAACGATTAAATCAATTAAACTTGCCCAGGAAAAAAACGCAATCCCTTTTAAAATTAACATTAAACAGATAAAAATAATAATTATCGGCCAAATATGAAGATTTAATAAAAGGAAGAATAAAATGATTGATGCAAATGCATCAAGTATTCCTAGCATTTTAATAAACATCTTAAGATTTAAAAGTCTTAATTGTTTAAATAATTTATGATTATTGTAGATAAAAGAGAAAAAAATTCAATGATAATTGCGGAGTTAGTTAAAAGAAAACTTCCAATAGAAATTAAGCAATTAGAAATTGGAGATTATATCGTGGGGGATACAATTATTGAAAGAAAAACAAAAAGCGATTTTATTTCTTCTATTATTAATAAAAGATTGATGGAACAATTGATAAACATGAAAAAGTTTCCAAATAAACTTTTAATAATTGAAGAAGATTCTAGTGATTATGAAAGAAAAATTAATATTCATCCAAATGCCATAAAGGGGATGATACTTTCTGTTTCTTTAGATTTTCAAACGCCAATAATTCAAACTAACGGATATAATGAAACTGTTGATTTTTTAGAAATTCTTAATAAACGATACGAAAATGGAAAAAAAGAAATTTCCTTGAATATGAAAAAGAAAGCAAGAAGTATGAAAGAGCAACAACAATTTGTAATGGAATGTTTTCCAGGGATTGGGCCAAGTTTAGCAAAACAATTGTTAAATGAAAATAAAACTCTAAAGAATATAATTAATCTTCCTGAAGAAGATTTTAAAAAAATAAAGAAATTAAGTAAAAATAAAGGAACGTTCATTTATCGAATAATCAATTCAGAGTATAGATAAAATAACTTTAATAAAATATTTTTTATAGTTCAATTAATCTTCTAAATCAAACTCTTTAATTGTTTCATAAATTGGGCCTTTTTTTGTCAAAACACTTTTTTTTAATTGAAATGAAGAAATTTTTACATTAATTGGTTTAATTTTTATTGAATCTAAATTCTTTTGAAATTTTTCTCTATTTCTAATATACTTTACTTTTGCTAAAGTTACATGGGGAATAAATTCATCTGCTTTGGTAATAAGATTTTTTTCTTTTAATTTTTCAATTATTACCTCGTGCAATCTTTCAATTTTTATTCCTGGTGAAAGAGAAACCCAGATAACTCTTGGAACTTCTTTTGAAGGAAAATAATCCAAATCTTTTAATGTTAAATCAAAACTTTTAAATTTTATTTCTTTTAAAACGTCTATTATCTCTTGAATTTTAGAATTTGAAGTTTCTCCCAAAAATTTTAGAGTGATATGAATATTTTCCACTCTTACAATTGTCGTTGAAGCATTTTCTTTAAATGAAGAAAATTTATCTTGTAATTTAAAAAGCTCATTATTTAATTCATAGGGAAAATCTATTGCAATAAATGCTCTCATTTTATTTAGGGATTAAGGCAGTAAATCCATAACTATTTATTTTTGAGAATTTTTTTATATCTTTAATTTTTACTTGATTTATTTTTTGCTCGTAAAGATAATGTTCTTTTGCATCTGAAGCAATTTCACTAAAAAATAAATCTTTTGCAACATAATCGCTTTTTTCATTTATTACTTTATTTAATCCAAGACATTGTTCTTTAGCTTGTTCAAAATCAGAGGGGTTTATTTTTTCTATTGATTTTAAAACTTTTAAGGTTATTTCCTTTACCTCTTTTACTTTTTTCTTTTCTGTTCCGGCGTATACAATCAGTGAACCATAACTTTTTTCTATGTCGATAAAACTTTTAATAGCATAAACTAATCCTCTCTTTTCTCTTACCTCTTGGAATAATCTTGAACTCATTCCTCCACCCAAAATTATATTAAAGACTTCTAACGCATATTTTTCTTTTGATGCAAGTGTTGGGCAATGAATTCCTAAAGTAACATGTGCTTGATCAATCCCCCTTCTAAAATATACTTTTTGAGAATTTCTTTTTTCAATTATTGGTTTTTTTGGACTTAAATTTAATTTTATATTTTTGGATTTAATATTTTCTAGATAATTTTTTATTTTATTAATATCTGTATTCCCTACGATTGAAACAATCATATTTTGTGCGTTGTAAAGTTTATGCCAATTTAATAAATCTTCTTTTTTTAAGGACATTACACTTTGTGGAGTTCCCAATCCCCCGATATTAAATGGTGAAGAATATAATCTTTTTCTTATTTCATCAAGAATAAATAATTGGGGGTTATCATGATACATTTTTATTTCTTCAAGAACAACTTTCCTTTCTTTTTCCATTTCTTCTGGTAAAAATTTTGGATTAAGTGTCATATCGGTTAATATATCTAGAGCATAAAGTGTATGGTTTGAAGGAATTTTTGCCCAATATGCTGTTGCTTCTTCGGAAGTAAATCCATTCAAAATTCCCCCTTTCTTTTCTATGCCAGAACTTATTGCTTGTTGTGTTCTTTTTTCAGAACCCTTAAATAAGTTATGTTCAACAAAATGTGCAACACCTTTTTGTTGCAAAATTTCGTGTGCAGAACCTACTTTAAAACCTACAAAAACACTAGAAACATCAGAATCTCGTTTTTCTCCAATTAATGTAATGCCATTTTTTAATTTATTTTTATAAAATTCTCTCTTTATCATATACAAAAATAAAGGAAAAAGTATTTAAACTTGTGCTTTTATATTTAATAAAGAACTTTCGGGGGAAAAGAAAGTTCTTTTCTTTTTTATTATCTACAATTTAGAAATCTATTTTGTTTTTTAATGAATGTTTATGTCTGAATAGAAAACTATTCTTCTTCAAATATTTTAGAAAGAATTTTATTTTTATCAAATAATTCGAGACCATTATATTCCTGCCCCATCCCCAAAAATAAAATTGGTTTTTTGATTATATAACTTACAGATATGCATGCTCCACCTCGTTCATCAATGTCTGCCTTGCTTAAAATTATCCCATCAATATTGACAGATTCATTAAATGTTTTTGCTTGTTCAATTACATCATTTCCAGTAATTGATTCTCCGACAAATATCTTTAAATCTGGTTTTGAAACTCGAACAATTTTTTCCATTTCTCTAATTAGATCTGTTTTTGTATGCATTCTTCCGGCAGTATCAATTAAAACAACATTAATGTTATGTGACCTTGCATAAGTAATAGTATCAAAAGCAACTGCCGCCGGATCTGCGCCATAATTTTGTTTGATTACTTTTATTCCTAAATTCTCTCCATGTTTTTCTAATTGTTCTATTGATGCGGCTCTAAAAGTATCTCCTGCACCTAAAACAATAGAATATCCTTTTTCTTTTAGTAAATAGGCTAATTTTGCAATAGAAGTTGTTTTTCCTGAACCATTTATTCCTAAAAATAACATTACAAATGGTTCATTTGACCTATTCTTTTCATTAATTTTTTCAAATAAATCAAATGGTTCAATCATTAATTCAGAAAGAGAATTTTTTAATGAATTTTTTATTTCTTCTTTTAATGTTCCTTTTTTAATTTCTTTATTTAATATATCTTTTTTTAAATTCTCTTTAATAAAATCTATTGCTTCAATAGCGATATTGTTTTCAAGTAAAATCATTTCAAAATCATTGAAAAATTCTTCAAAATTGTCTTCATCAATTTTTTCATTAGAAAAAATATTTCTGATTTTAGAAAAAAATCCTATTGATTTTTTTTGTTCTGATTTTGGTTCATTTTGTATTTCTTCTTTTATCCCTTCTTTTGGTTCATTGGGTATTTCTTTTGTTATTTCTTCTGTTATCTCTCTTTGCTTTCTTTCTTTTTTTTCTAGTTTTTCTGGTTGTTTTATCTCTTTTTTTTCTTGTTTTATTTCTTCTGTTATCTCTCTTTTTTCTAAATCTTCTTTTTGATTGTCTTTTTGATTATTTTCTTGATTTTCTTTTTCAGATGTTTGTTTTATGTTTTCTTCTGGTGTTTGCTCTATTTTTTCTTTGATTTGCTCTTCATTTTCTTCTTTTAATTTTTCTTCTTCTATCTTTTCTTCTTTGGTTTCTTTTTTATCTCCAAAGAGTTCTTTTATTTTATTTTTAAAAAATCCAAACATGTTTTATCCTCTAGATTTTTTATAGCAAGAAGTATTTATAAATTAGTAAGTTTATATTAGACCATGGGAGAAAAGAAAAAAGAAAAGTCATCTAAAAAGAAGAAGATTTATCATATTTATCTTTTTAGACATGGACAAACATTTTACAACAAAAAAAAGATTTTTACTGGTTGGAAAGATTCTAAATTAACTAATGAAGGAATAAAAAATGCAAAAACAATCGGCATAAAATTAAAAAATAAAAAAATTCAAACAGCGTTTCATTCATCACTTTCTCGATCAAAAGATACATTAAAAGAGGTTTTGAGATATCATCCAGAATGTAGAATTATAATTGAAGATGATAGAATTATAGAAAGAAGTTATGGTATTCTTCAAGGAATGAGCCATAAAGAATTTATTAAGGAAAATGGGATTGAAAAATTTAATTTATATCATCGAAGTTATAATGTGTCTCCCCCAAAAGGAGAAAGTATTGAAATGGTAGAAAAACGAGTTAAAAGATTTATTTCTGATTTATTAGTGTTTATAAAAAAGAATAAGGTGAATGTTGCAATTTCCGCGCATGGAAATTCTATGAGGCCATTTAGAAGATATTTTGAAAAGGCAAGTATTAACAAAATGCTATCATGGGAAATGCCGTATGAAGACTATTTTGAGTATATTGTCAGGGTATAATTCTTTGGTTAAAGGGGAATTTAAGGACCAGGTTGTTTAATATTTGTTTATTGAATCTTGTAGGTATTTTAATATACATTTTTAAAAAGTGGTTTTTTTATGGGGATAACTTTAAATAATCTCTCTATTAAATAAGATAATGGTAAGTTATCAAGAGATTTATGATTTGTTAAGAAAAGAAAAATATTCTGATCAATTACAACTGCTTCCATCAAATTTTTTGAGAGAAGTTGCGATTTATTTAGAAGAAAAAAAGAGTATTGTTAGCAAGGATCAAAAAAGTTTATTTTCAGAAACTCAAAAAATAACAAGAAAACAGTTTGAGAATGCAATTTCCTTAATTAATGAATTTTTTGATGTTAGAGAAAAAAAAGTTCTTAATTTGGCATTTACTGCGGCAAAAACAGGGGTAAGTAAGAGGGATACTGAAACTTTGTTAAAACACGAAAAAGAATTATTTGAAGAAGTTGTTAAAAAATTAGAAGATAATAAAATAAAAATTGCTAAGAGTTTAGAAGAAAGTGAGCAAGAGAAAGATTTAAAAAACATTTTTATCAAATTTAAACAAGAAGTTCCAAAATTTTTGGATTTAGAAGGCAATGAAATTGGTCCATTTAATTCTGGGGATATAGCCAATTTATCTTCGGAAGTTGCAAATATTTTAATAGATGGAGATAAGGCTGGAAAAATTGATGAAGAATAAAATTAAAAAGGTTAATAAACCAACTATTTTGATAATTTAATATAAATAACTAATAAAATTGTAGTTTAATTACAATAAAATAAAATGAAAGTACCAAAAAAACTTAAGAGATATTGCCCTAAATGTAAGAAGCATACAGAGCATAAGGTAGTTATGGTTAGTTCTGGACATCAGAGAGGTTCTTTGAAAAGAGGATCATTACAAAGGGCAAAATTAAGAAATTTGGGTAAAGGAAAAGGAAATCTTGGAAAATGGGGTTCTAAACCGGCAGTTACTAAATTCAAGATGAAAGTAAAAAATACAAAGAAAACAAATCTAATGTATACATGTTTAACTTGCAATAAATCTAAATCACAAAAGAAAGGTATAAGAGTAAAAAAAGTAGTGTTTAAGGAGGAACAGAAATAAAATGGCAATAAAGAGAAAATTAGTTGAAGTTTATTTAGAAGAATTAAATCTTTCAGTACCTATTTTTTTAACTGCTGATTCTATAGAGGGTAAAATTATCCAATTAGATTTAACAAGATTCTTAAAAGGAAAAAATGTTGAAGCAAAATTTACAGTAAGAAAAAAAGAAAATAATTTTTTTGGAGATATGATTTCATTTAATATTCCTCAAGCATACGTTAAAAGATTGATTGGAAATAATATTAGTATTATTGAAGATTCTTTTGAATTGAAATGTGCGGATTCTACAATGATATTCAAACCATTTTTAATTACTAGAAATAAAGTTCATAGAAGTGTAAAAAAAGAACTTAGAAAAGAAGCAAAAAAAGAAATCGAAGAATTTTCGCACAGCAAAAGCAAAAAAGAAGTTTTTTCTTCAGTTCTTAATGGGATTTTGCAAAAAAATATTTCCAGAAAATTGAAAAAAATTTATCCATTAGGAATTTGTGAATTACGAACGGTTAAAATATCAAAGAAATAAATTTTTTGTAATCTCTCTTAATTTCTCTTAATTTTTTATCTATTTTTATTAATTTTTTTAATATTTATTAATATTTATTTAGATATCTCAATCTTTATTTCTTTTTATTTTCCAAAAGCTTAAAAAAGCATTTTTTCTAAAAAGTATATACATTAGACCAGATTATTTCGTGCTTCGGTAGCTCAATGGTAGAGCAACTGTTTTGTAAACAGTAGGTTGAGGGTTCAATTCCCTTCCGAAGCTTGCCTTTCGAAGATTGTTGATTTTAAATAATTTGGGCCCATAGTCCAGCGGTTAAGACGTCTCTTTGACGTGGAGAAGATCACAGGTTCGAACCCTGTTGGGCCCATTTTATAATTTTTATTTATTATACTTTTATTATAATTTGATTTATAAATAATAAATTTATCAAAAAGTACAATATTCATTTAATTTTTTTACTTCTCATCTCCTTTTATCTCTTTTATCAATAAAATTTTTAATTAAAAATAAATACATGCTCATTCATATTCGCTTATCAAGGGAACCAAGGCAACTCAAAAATTAAAAATTTTTGGTGCCCTAAAAAGTTTATCTTTTTGGGTGCTGGAAATTTGATATTTCCAAGCGTGCCGAAAATGAAAACATTTTCGAGCATTTCCCCTAGAAAATCAAAGATTTTCTGGGCCCAGAAAGTTTTACTTTCTTGGGCTTTAGATATAATCCTTCCTTTAAGTTAGTTTTTAGTTCACTCGCTATCGCTCGTTCATCTATATGGTATAAATGTTAAGGAACGCTCATTCATATTCGTTCATTCGCTGGAACTTGGGAAATCAGATTATATCGGAAAAATATATTTGAAATATGCTGATGGGGCGTTTAATAATAAATGAATGTAAGGTGTTTAATCATAAATTTGGGAAATGTAAATTTAATTGCAAGTAATTAAGAAAAATTGAAAGGAAATAATTTATTAATTGTAAAATAAAGTTTGATTATTTTAATTTATAAAAAATGTTTGCTTAACTAACTTGAATAGATTTAAATATAACTTTTATTTTTGATAAATATGCTGATAAAAGAGGTAATTAATAAGGCAATTTTGAAGAATAAAAAAGAAGAAGTAAAACTTCTATTTTTAGAACCAGAAGATATTAGAATAAAAAAAGCAATTTCAATTATTAAAAAGAAAAAGATTGCAACACCCATTATTTTAGATAGGGGAAAGATTGAAGAAAGATTAGAAGAAGCAAAAACTCTTTTATTAAATAAAAAGGTTAATGGAGTTATTACTGGCGCAACACATTCTTCTGCAAAAACTCTTTATTTAGCATTTAATTTTATTGATAGGATAAGAAATATTCAAAGAGTAAGTGGGGGTTTTTTAATTCTAGCCAAAGATAAAAAGAAAGAATTAATTTTTGCAGATTGTGCAGTTCAACCAAATCCTGATGAAAATCAATTAGCGGAAATTGCATTTTTGTCTGCGGAAACTTTTAAATTTTTAATAAAAAAGAAACCAGTTGTTGCATTTTTGTCTTATTCTACTAAAGGATCAGGTAAAGGAGAAGAAGCAGAAAAAATTCAAAGAGCATTTAAAATATTCAAGAAAAAGTATCCTGAAATAAAAGCAGAAGGAGAAATTCAATTTGATGCTGCTTTTGATAAAAAAATTGCAAAATCAAAAGGCGCGAAAGAATTAGATTATAATGTATTTATTTTTCCAAATTTAAATTCAGGAAATATTGGGTATAAAATTGCAGAAAGATTAGGAAATTGTGAAGCAGTGGGGCCAATTCTTCAAGGATTATCTCAACCAATAAATGATTTGTCTAGGGGATGTTCTTATGAAGATATAATTAATTTAGCAGCAATAACTGTTTTGCAAACAAAATAAAAAATGAAAGAAAAAATTGTCAAAAATTTAAAAATAAAAACCAAAATAAAATATTTATTATTTAATATTGGTTCGAGAACAATAAAATATTCCTTTTTTGAAGGAGATAAATTGCAAAAGAAAGAAATTATTTACACCAAGGATTTTCTAGTAATAAAAAAACTTTTAAATGAATTTTCTCCGAATTATATTTTGCATCGAGTTGTTCATGGAGGGGATATAAAAAAAGAATGTTTTATTGATAAAAAAATAATTAATAAAATAAAAGAATTTTCTAAATTTGCCCCCTTGCATAATCCTAGACAAGCAGAAGCAATTGAATTTTGTGAAAAAATAAAAAATCAAGAAAAATTATCTTTCAAGCAAATTGCAATTTTTGATACATCTTTTTTTTCAAACATACCAGACAAGGCAAGAATTTATCCTATCCCTATTGAATTAACAAAAAAATATGAGATTTATCGTTATGGTTTTCACGGATTAAGTCATGAGAATAATGCATTAAATTTTTTAAATAAAAATATTATTTCTTGTCATTTGGGTTCAGGATGTAGCATTTCCCCTATTGCTAAAGGTAGAGCATTGGACATTAGTATGGGCTTGACTCCAATGGAAGGAGTTATGATGGCTACTCGTTCAGGCAGTATTGATCCGGGAATTATTTTATTTTTAGCAGAAGAATTTGGAATTGAAGAGACCAAAAAAATATTAAATAATTGTTCTGGATTTTTTGGATTAACTAAAAAAGAAGATGTTAAAGAGGTTTATGATAAAAGATATGAAAAAGAAAATAAATTGGCTTTAGAAATTTTTTGTTATAATGTGGCTAAACAAATTTGTTCTTATTTTGCATCAATGAGTAAGGTGGATTATATTGTATTTAGTGGTGGAATTGGAGAAAAAAATTCTTGGATTGTAAACAAAATTTGCTCCCAAATTCCTTTTAAATTTAATAAAAAGATTGTTCAAACAGATGAAGAAAAGATTATGTTAAATAAGGCAATTAAGTTAATAAACTAAAAAAATTAAGAATAATTAGCAAATTTATTGTTTTAATTTAAATTTGTAACTTGTAAATAATTTAAAATGGCAAAAAAAGTATCAGGCAAAAAAACCACGGGTGATGAAGAAAAAATATTTTCTTTACTTTGTTATTTAATCTCCATAATCGGGGTATTAATTGTTTTATTAACAAAGAAAGAAAGAACAAATTTTTCATTATACCACGCAAAGCAAGGACTTGTTTTGTTTATTGTAGAAATAATTATTTCTATAATCGCAAGTCTATTTATGTGGATTCCATTTATTGGTTGGTTAATTTATACTGTCCTTTGGATACTAATGTTAGTATTAGTTATACTTGGGTCAATTAATTCTCTTAAAGGAGAAACAAAAGAACTTCCAATAATCGGAAAATACGCAAGAAAATTCAAATTTTAATTTGAAATTTATTTTTTTCTTTCTTTTCTTTTTTTCTTTTCTTTTTTTGAATATTTTATTAAGGTTTATATAATATTCTTCTTTTATTTATTGATAATAAGATGATTCAATTATTAAAGAAGGAAATAAATAAAAAAGGGCAAGTTACAATTTTTATAATTGTAGCGATTGTTATTGTTATTTTTTCATCAATTATTTATTTTAATCGTTCAAACATATTTGTAAGTCAAGAGGAGAGAACAGAACGATTAGTAAAAGATTATACCACTTCATGTATTCAAGAAAAATCAATTAATGAATTATTTCTTTTAGGAAAAAAAGGAGGATATAATAATACTTTTTCATATTTTAATGGAAATTATCAAACAAGTATTCCAACTTTTTACAAAGAAGGAAAAATTTTATTTCCAGAGTTATCTTTTTTTGAAAAAGAATATCAATTGGTTTTAGAAGAACAAGTCTATTTCTGTTTGCAAAACTTAACAGATAAAAAAGAGTTTAATGGATATGTTATTAGCATTATCTATCCGGATGTGGAGGAAGAATTTATGGTTTCTGTCTCTTTCGAAGATAAAATTTTAATTAAGAATAATTTTCAAATAAGATTACAAAATAAAGAAAATCAAAAGATACAAATAATCGATGATTTGGGTATAATTCTCCCATTTAGCTTTCAAAAAAATTATAATTCTGTAAAGGAAATACTTTTATCTCAAAATTTAAATTCTTCGGGGGGGAATTTTATTAATCTTTATGATATCTCTAGAATTTCAAAAGAAGAGGGATTTGCATTTCAAATAGTTGATTTAGGAGATTCAGATTATGCATTAGCATTATATTGGGAGAATTCTCTTAAACCAAAACCCTATATTTATTCCTTTATTCTTAGATATAATTTAACAGAATTTGATTATCTTTACAAAACTTCTGGAATAAAAATAAAAGAATTAGATGAAATGAATGTAACTTGTTGTGGCATATTTAAATCTAAAATTTTGGCTGAAGGAACAAAATTAAAATATGAACTTATTTCAGAAATTGGAACAATTGATAATGATGGCAATTTTGAAATTAATACCTCTAAATTGGATATTGGTAAGAATATTTTTGAAATAAAAATTTCAGATGATTTTGGGGAAGAATCTTTTGTTTTTTTAGTAATTAATCGAATAGAAGATATTTCAAAAATTCCATTGTTTACTTATCCTGTTGAAGAAAATTTTACGACCAAAATTGGAGAAAGTTTTATTCTTAATTTTATTGCAGATGATCCAAGTAATACCTTTTTAGAATTTTATGATGATACCGAATTATTTAATATTCAAAAAAATGGAACAATTAATTTTATTCCAGAAGAATATGAAATCGGAAATTATACTCTTACTATCTCGGTTAAAAATGAAATTAATACTGCATATAAATCAATAAATTTATCAATTATTTAAAAATATTAAATAATCAAATTAAAAGCAAATCAAAAGTAAAATAAATTAAAAATAAAATAAATTAAGATGACAGAAGAAATTAATATAGCAAAAGAAAATAAAAAGTTAATATTCTTGAATATGATTTCTTTTTTATTAATTTTTTTAATATTTATTCTTTTTATTTTCTCTTTAAATGCTAAATTAATTTTAGCAGAAGAAATTAGTCAATCTCAATTGAAGGTAATGTTAATTGAGAATCCTAAAGAAACAATGAATAATTATTTTTCTCGTTCTTGGGTGCTTATTGAATCGCAACCGTCTATTTTAGAAAATGAAAATATTTTGAAAGAAGTGGTAGAAAGAGATTATATCAAATTTTTGGGCATTGTTGAAAAAAATTCCGGATTATTAAAAAAAGAAGTTATAAAAAAACAAGTTTTTCAATTGATTGAAAAAGAGATGTCTGTTTTAAAAGAACAATGCACTCTTTGTTATTCATTCAATAATGAATTTAAAAAAATTAAAAAAAGTTGGTTAGAAAGTTATGGGATTATTGAAAAAGATTCTTGGATTTTTGATTTAAATAAAACACAAGACAAAATTTTTACTAACTTTGCAATAAATGATCATTCACAAGAACTTTCTTTTGATTTAAAAAAATTTGCAAATTCTGAAATTTCCCAAGAAGGTTTGAAATGGAATAAATATTCCAATGTAATATTCTTTTATTATGGTGCATTTGATATGATAGGGGATGGCATAAAAGTAGATGGTAAACAAAAAACCTATTTTTTTAGTATGATTATGTCTAACGCAAAGATTTCACTTAATGAAAATTTAGATTATAAAATAAAATTTTCAGTTAAAAATGAATACCCCTCGATTATTTTAATGGGTAATAAAAGGATAGAATTATCTTGTAAATCTGGAGAAAAAGAAGAATTTTGTGATTTTTATTTTTCTAAAGTTGGAGATGAAATAACTATTGATGGACAAAAAACAACAATTAATTTTTTAATTAAGGAAACAAGGGTTATAACAAATACGGATGAAGATACATACGCATTAAATAAAAAGATTATTGCTCTGGGTAAATTTTCTTTAAGTTCCGATAAAATAATTTTAGAAAAAAATTCTGAAATAACTACTTACTCCCAGAATAATAAAAATCTTCTTTTTTCAAGTACAATTAATAAGGATTTTAGAGTTTCAACAGAAGAACAAACAATAATTTATCTTTTCAATGATCAATGTGAAAAAAGATTAAGTAAAATAAACTGTGTTGAAATAGATAGTGGGGAAAAACAGATTTATGTTTTAATAAAAAAAGGAAATGTAAAGATTGAAACTTTTTTTAATTCGGATTATAGTTTGCTTATAGTAGATAAAAATGTGGGGGGTAATTTAATTTTTGTGGATAGAGGAAATTTAAAATTAATCTTTGATACAGAACCAATTAAAATTGAAGGATATCTCAATGATTCATCTTTAAATCTTATAAGGCGGTATAATTATAATCGGGAAGAACATGAATTGCGTATCATTGATAAAAATTTAGAGATTTGTTCAGCATGTGAAAAAATTGGGGAAATTGGAAAAATTGATTTTTCTAAATTAAAAACAACACAAATTAAATTATTAGATACATTATATCAATGGTCTATGAATGCACAAGATAATGAAGAATATACTGCGATGGGTGGTTGTAAGGGTGAGATGGTTTATCCGGATAAATATGAATCTATGAAGATTTCTTCATCAACATCTATTGAAGAGTATAAAGAGATGCTTATTTCTGAAAGTCAATCAAATATTCAAGAGTACTATTTAAAAATTGAAGAGATGGAACAAAGAAAAAAAGATATTCAAAATAAAAAAATATATTCTCGAGACCCCCAAGCAGAGATTAAAGAATTAGATGAAGAAATATCTGGTGCTCGGGAGATAATTTCTAAAGAAGAAGAAAGAATAAATCAATTTTCTAAAATAAAATATGCTTATGATTGCGTTGGTTTTGTTCAAGGAGGATTAATTGAATCAGAAAAAGAAATTTCAAGTTCTGTTTCATCATGGTACAAAGAAACAGATGGATTTTTAGTTGCTGAAAAATTAACTAAAAAATATGGGTTTAATTCTGTTTTAGTAATATATGGGGAAAGAATAAATAAAACATATTATTTACATGGTAATTTAAAAGAGCCAAGACCTATTCCTCGGGATGTTTTAAATGCGGGTATGAAGATTATGTTTTTTTCTAGTAAAGATGAAAGAAATGAGTTTATAAGAACATTACCTGCCGGAACCCCTTTCTTAAATTATAATAGCCATGGGGATCCTTCGCATTCGGGGATTAAAGGGATATCGGAAACATCGATTGAGGCATTGATTACAATTAAAGAAATAAAATTAAAATCTATTGAAGAATATAATGATCCGTTGTTATTTTCTTATCCCAACAAAGTAATAATTTCTTTCGAAGATTTATTTAATCTCTCTTAAATAATTTTAAAACCAAGTTAAATTAAAATTAATTTTTTTCATAATTGAATCTTGTAGCATATATTGCGTGATAATAAATTTCTTTCATTGGTTCTTTTACGACTTCTTTTCCGGGTTTTGCATCTAGAATCATGGGTTCTCCATTTTTTGTGCCGGCATAGATTCCCATATGCCAAACCCAAAAATCTTTTTCGTTTATTTTAGTAAAAAAATCTTCATTGCTTGCTTTATAATCCACTAAAAAATAAACAACATCTCCTATTTTTAGTTTATTATAATCAATACTGTCTCTTAAAATTCCATCTAATTTTTCAATTGGACTTCCTAATTTTCCACTTTTTACTAATTTTTTTGGAAATACACTTAATTTTTTCCAATCTTCTTTTGTTAAATCAGTATAAGATCTAAAAGGTAAACCCATGCAGTCTATCTTTTCTTTTGATCTTCCATTCCATTTGTATGGGACTCCAAGATATTTTTCAGCTTCTTTATAAAATTTATAGCCCATAGACGAAGTATCTTCTTCTTGTTCATTTATATCTCGTCCATTTATTTCTTGTTCATTTATACTCTGTTCATTTATGGGCAAATTATTTTGAGAAGAAAAATTTTCAACAATTTTAGATTCTAAATTTTCTTTTTTATTAATATCATATCCTGGATTAATTCCAAGAATTCCCGCAATAACTGCGGTTAAAATTAAAGGTTTTAATATTGTATTTTTCATTTTATTATCTATCTTTTAGAGTTTTAAACTTTATAAATCTTTGTTTTTTTACTACTCTCGTGTAAGGACAAATCTCATATAATCGGAAAAACCCAAAAATTTTAAATTTTTTATGGTTTTATTTTTTATTATATTTTATACCTTTTATTCTGATTTGAATTTTATCTTTATTTTATTGTAAAATTTATGTTTCTTTTTAATAATATTTATATAGCCAAAAAACAATATTTTATATACAAAAAAGAGAGAAAAATTTGAAAGTAGTTTTATCAATCTCATTGTTTAATTTTTTATTAAAAAAGAGATAAAAATTTGGTAATAAAGTAGTAAAAAGAGATAAAATGCAATTTAATAAAATTAATAATAAAAATAAAAAAGGACAAGTTACAATTTTTGTAATACTTGCAATTATTGTAATTGCTTCGGGGATTTTAATTACTGTTAATTATCAAAAAATTTTTCCAAATAAAACTCTTTCAGACGATACGGCAATTATAAGCGATTATATTTCTGATTGTATTGCTCAAAAAACAGAAGAGGGAATGAAAATCATGTCTGTTCAGGCAGGATATATCAATCTCCCAGAATTTGAACAAGGTTCTGAATATATGCCTTTTTCAAGTCAATTGAATTTTTTGGGAACAAGAATTCCTTATTGGTTTTATTTTTCTGGAAATAATCTTCAAAGAATGCAAAAACCTTCTTTAGAAAAAATGGAAGAAGAACTTGCAGGATATGTGAATGATTCAGTTTATCAATGTGTTCCAGAAAATTTAGATGTTTTTGGCTTTGACATACATTATGATTTAGAAAAAGATACTAAAGTAAAAATTAATGAAAAAAATATTCAAACAACTGTTCAATGGAAAGTAACTGTAAATTATGAGGGGAAAACAGTTAATTTAGATGAGCATACTGCCCAATTGGATACTCATTTTGGTCAACTTTATTCGGAAGCTGAAAAAATATTTGAAGAAGAAATGCAAAATACTTTTTTAGAAAATTATTCTTTAGATGTTTTAAGATTAAATGCACCGGTTAGTGGTTTTGAACTTTCTTGTGTTCCAAAAATTTGGTCTAAAGAAAAATTAAAAGAAGAAATTTCATTTGCATTGCAAAATAATTTATTAACTTTAAAGGTTGAGGGTTCAGAATATGATTTATCTTCAGTAGAAAGAAAATATTTTGTATTTAAATCAACTGAAAAAATTGAAGATAATGTATTCTTCTTTTATAATTCTAAGTTCCCTATGAGATTTGAAGTAGATCCTTCAGAAGGAGATATTTTAAGAGCAGACCCGGTTGGAAATCAAGAAGGAATAAATCTTGCGGGGATTTGTTATGTTCCTTATCATTTTGTTTATGATTTAGCATTTCCTGTTTTAATTCAAATTAATAATGGTGAAGAAATTTTTCAATTTCCAGTTTTAGTCGTTATTGATAATATGAATCAAAGAAATTCTACCATGGTTGAAGAGATGGTAGAAGAAATAAATCCTTGTTCTTCTGAATTCAAAACACAAGAAATTAGTGTAAATTCATTTGATGAATCTGGAAAACCAATTGAAGCAGAAGTTTATTACAAATGTTTAACTAAAACTTGTAGTCTTGGAGAAACAAAACTTTCAGGTAGTTTTTCATCTTTAGATACTCTCGCACCAATTTGTTATAATGGAAAATTAATTGTTAGTAAGGATGGATATAAAGACTATTTTTCAACAATTTCAACAACTGAAAGTTTTCAAGCAAATGTTTATTTAAATAAAATTTATTCTGTTGATTTGAATATTGATTTGAATGAAGATGAGAAAGGACTTTTAACTTTTTCATCTGAAGGACATGATTCATTTGCAATGTATCCAGAACAAACAAAAATTAATTTAGCAGAAGGAAATTATAATGTTTCTCTTTATGTATTTAAAGATTCAAATATCATATTGGAAAAACAAACACAAGAACAATGTATTGATGTTCCTGTCTCTGGAATACTTTCATTATTTGGGCAAACCCGGAAAGAATGTTATACTGTTGAAACACCAAAACAGGAATTAACTTCTGTAATTGTCGGTGGAGGGAAAGCCGAAATTTATTTTTCAGAAAATCAATTAAAAAGTATGGATAATCTTCAAATTAAATTTGAAAGATTTAATACTCCTACTTCTTTAGATGAAATTTCAACAGTCCTTTCAAGTTTAGAATATACTACTTTGGAAATTAAATATTAAAAATTTTTAAAATAATGTAAAACAAAAAAATAAATCAAATCAAAAAATAATCAAAAATGAATGGACAAAATCAAAAAAGTAAATAATCAAAAAATAATCAAAAATGATAAAAGAAAATAAATCAAATCAAAAAATTACTAAAAGAAATAAAATTAAGCAAGCAAAAAATTTAAATTAAAAATTTCAAAATAAGTTAAATAAATCAAATAATAAGATAAAATGAACAAACAAAGAAAAAATAAAATTAAAAATAAAAAATTCGCACATATAGACAAAGAAAAGATTAAGTCCAAAATGAAAAGAATTGCGTCTATAATCCTAATTATTCTTTTAGCTTTTATTGCAATTATTTTCTTAATAAAAATGTCTTCTGCGCAAGATACAACTGAAACTACAACAACCTATGTTCCTAGTTCATCCACTGCATCCACTACCTCCACCGACTCAACTGTTCTATCTGGAGAAAGTATCACAAATTATGATTGGACCCAAGAAGAATATCTTTATTCAAGTTATGGTTCGGATGTAGCAAATGCAATCAAGTTTACAGATGAATATTGTAATAATACTAATTTAATGGATTTTATTGTCGAGGTTCCATTGGATTCTTGCAATCCTACGGTTGTAAGAAGTGATTTATTAGAAGAAGAAAATGTTCCTGTATTTTGTAAATTAACCGCAATCAAAGTTAATCCTTTAATTGAGGTCCCATATATTAAAGATATTCAAGTTGTGGGATTAGATAAATCTCAAGAAGTTATGGGTGTTACTTATTATCCCCCAAGAGCAGCATTTTCATATTCTGATTATGAATATAATCCATATACTTATACTTCTGGAACAAGCACCATTGGAACAGCAGTTGGAGCATCTTCTACATCTAACATAAATGAATTAGTAACCGGATTGCCAACACTAAGTAATATTGGTTATGTTTTAATTATGTTAAAACAAATTCCTGCTGAAAAAGATATGCCTGAAAACGTGTCTGTTAATTTAACTTTAAGAATTACTTATGATATTGCTAAGACATATGGATTAGGAGAAAATCAGTTTATCCTTCCATTGCTGGATCAAGAAGATTGGATTGAAAGAGCAAAAGAATTTAGTTTTTGGAGAGGAAAAGGATATTTAAAATTAGATAAAGTTACAGATAGTACTGCGCAAATTTCTATTTATACTAATGCCAATAAAGCACCAATAACAAATGTTGTTTTAAAAAAAGATCAAGAATCCATGGAAATTCCATTACCTGGATTTTATTGTAATGCAGGGTTAGTATTAAAATTAGAAGAAATTACCCTCCCAAAAGAAAGAGTTTTGGTTTATGCAGATTCTACTCCTTATTATGTTTACAATAAGGGGTATATTGGAAATACCGGATGCATACTTTCAACATTTAATAAGTATACCTATGGATATGGTGGAACTGCATCTATAATCTGTGGTGGAGAAACTTCTTCTTTAGTTTTATCAAATACCCAAGCAGAAATTAAAATTATTCCAGATGGAATAACATCTGCCGAAATGAATAATCTTGAAACGCAAACGGTTATTCCTGGGCAAAAAATAATTTTAAATAAATATAACTCTAAAGAAAAAGAAGAAATTGAATCGACAGAAACATGGACAGTAGGGTATATTGGGAAAGAATATGTGCAATCATCAGCAAACAATAACGAGATAGTAACTGGAATACAGGATACAATTATTTTATTTAATTCTACTAAATTAATGGATGAAGATATAAATAAAAAAATTTCAAATGAAATTCATGCTTTAATGTATCAAGTGCATAAAAATTCTTGGGAAATTGCGAGTGAAGAAGATGTTTATCAAAAATTAGTAAATTATGGGAGCACTGCCAAAAATTATTTAAAAATGAATGATTTGAAAATAATATTTAAAGATGTTACGTATGGAGACGATAAAATAAATAAAAATACTATTAAACTTCTTTCTGTTTCTGGGCCAATTCAAACAACCTACTCGGAAAAAGTAGAGTCCGAATATAATCAAATTATTAATGATTATAAAGAAATTGAAAAAATGTATCCTACTTCTTATGATTCTGAAACTAGTTTGCCCTATGGTTTAATTGCATTGCAAAGAGCAGCAAATTTTGCAGCATATCTCGGAAAATATGAAGATGCAAATTTACTTTTAAATCAATTAATACAAACTTATGGTGAATCAGAAAATCAAGAAATTTTATCTATTGTGGATGAAACAAAAGTAAATGTTTTAAGAAATTTAGAAATTTCCAAAGAAAATACAGTGATTATGGAAACAGATAATGGCGTAATAACTTTTGAACTTTCAAAAATTTTAATTCCAAGTTATGATGATTTAAGTGTTAATCTTAAAGTTAATGGAAATCAAGGAACATATACCATTGGAGAAAAAATTGGGCCAAGTGGTGAATGGGAGATTTATGAAATTTATGATGAAAAAGTTGTTTTAAGGAATACTTATGATGTTAAAAAAGCAGAAGAAACAATTTCTGCGGGTTCAGGTAGTGTTTATATTGAACAATATTTAGGGGGTTCAGAAGAAACTACTTCAACTTCTGCAACAGCGGTAAAAAAAACAATTCAAGTTCAATTTATTTCTTCTAAAATAAAAAGAGAAGTTTTGGTTTCAATAACCCCTCCAAATGTTGAAAGAGAATCAATAACTAATTTTTCTGTTAAAATTGGAATTGAAAAAAGAGCAATTAAATTAAATCCAGAACAAACACAGGAATTAATTTCAAAACTTAATGATACCATAAATAAAATTGAAACATTAAATAATAATCTTGCAAAAGTTGTTTCTACTTGGAAAAAAGCATGTATTGCCGGGGCAACAGCATTATGGGTGAAAAACTTTGCTCAATCAATAACTGGTGAAGGATATGCTCGAAAATTAGTAATGCAAGATTGGATTCAAGAATGTGCTGATTTGAAAAGTAATCCGGAAAATAAATATTCTACAATTCAGTCATGTTATCAAGATAAAGAATCAGAAATAAATTCAGATGTTAATTTAATGGAATCTGCCCTTAAAAAAACAAATGCTTTAATTGATTCTGTGAAATCAGTTAGTGGTGTGGTTGTATCATCTGGATTATTGGGGTTAACAAAAACAATAAGCGAAGAAAAATTTATGCAAGAAGCAAGCATAAAATTGTTATCTTCTGAAATAAATAATTTAGAAGCGAGTATCGGTAGTGGGAATAAAATACAAAGGATTTCTGTTAACTCTTTTGCAGAAAATCTTTCATTTTATCAAGAATTTGATTTAATTTCTTCTAATCAATTTAAAGATTATTTATTAGAATTTTATTTAATTAAATTATGTGGTTCTGATTCAAGCAGTGCTAAAGATTCTCAAATATGTACTAAAGAAAGAAAAGATTTGTTTGTTAAAAAAATTATTAATTTAGATTTAACATTAGCAGATGAAAAAGCAAAAGCAAAAATTGAGGATGATTTAAAAAAGAGAAATATTCCATTAAAATATACTCCTACAATTTATCAAAAAAAATCAAAACCAATAGAATTACCTGTCTTTGATTTAACTTCAGATTATAGAATTTATTCGGGATTATCCGCTAAGAATGTAACTGTTGGAACACCCATTGCAATCTCAAGATATCAAAATGAGACGTACGAAATAAAGACCTATTTGTTTGTTTTGCAAAAATCTGGTAATTATGATTCACAAGGAAAAATATTATATGATATTCAAAAGGTTTTTGTTTTAAATGAAACAGATTCTAAAATTATTGGCGAGGACATTTATAATACTAATAAAGCACCAAAGCTCGGGCAAATTATAGGGGTAGATTTAACAAAATGTTCGGGCAATGAAATGTCTTCAAGTTCTAAAGAAATTAAATTTTGGGAATCAGGAGATTATAATGGCATGGTTTCTTATATGCCTGTTGATGTTTCGCAAGGATATTATTTTGCAACAAAAGGGGCAAGTTTATCTGGAAGTTCTGTTAGTAATGCTTACAAAGAAAATGGGGATGTACAAACTTATTATATTTGTAATGTTGGTCAAGATGGTGTTGCTTCTTGGACATATGACGGACCAGCAGGAGATGATGTTTCTTGTTGTATTGAGATAAGTGTTTCCGCAAATATAAATAATTTGGTAATTCCTGGATTTGAAAGTAAATCAGATGGTCAAGCAAAATCAAAAATATTAATTGAAAAAGCAAAGACATGTTCAAAAACAGCGATACAACAATTTGCAAATGGAAATAGAAAAATTTCTACAACTTGCGGGGCATTTAATTTAGGAAAACCATTGGCTTCTGGAAAAGGAACAAATTGTGAAGAATTTATGAGTGTAAGTGATTGTAAATTAATGTATAATTTATGTGATCCTGTTATTTGTCCAAGTACTCGATGTGATTTTGGAGGAAGATACCCTGTTGAAAATGTTATTCAATCAGGAATCGTTGGAAGTTTATTATT